>CAJWMA010000184.1 GCA_913042995.1 uncultured bacterium
AAAATAATGATCGGTAGTCTTGGCATATCTGGCTGTCTATCCAGTTCGGATTATCATCCCGGGCGCCCCACAAGGCGCGGAAACCGTACTCTTCCGGTGCCTATCATTACAGAGACCCCATGGGATACTCAATGGTCTCTCAGCTACCCCGGCCCAGTTTTTATTCTGAGAATGCCGAGCTTGCATCCTTACGGCTCACCCCTTTGAATTGAAGATTCATTCAAAAAGTCCGACAACCTCAGGAAAAGGCCGGACCAAAGAAACACCTGGCGCTCTCCAGGGTCGGCGAGCGCCCGTAAAAGCTCAAGGAGCCAACCTTGCCCCCGACTAAACTGACCACCAACGCAGCCAGCCTTTGCCGTCTTTTCACGAACTCAACCATACTTCTTGCCTTGTTGGGAGTTGGAGCCGCAGCCTTCGCCCAGGAAAAAGAAGTGCGAACCGACAAGTTCCGCCAGCTCGAAGAGGTGCTTCCCACCCCCAACGAGAGACGAACGGCCTCGGGCGCCCCCGGGCCCGCCTATTGGCAGCAAAGAGCCGACTACGTCATCGACGTCGAGATCGATGAGGAGAACCACAGCGTCTCCGGCTCCGAGACCATCACCTACACGAACAACTCTCCGCACAGCCTTTCGTATCTCTGGCTCCAACTGGACCCCAATCTCTTCTCGAAACATTCTGATACCCCCCTCACCGACAACGCGCCCGGCCTTGACGCGATCTCCTACAGGGGCCTCAAGGGAATTCTCTACCGATCCCAATTTGATGGATCCATAACCATCTCCTCGGTAAAGGACGAGGACGGGAAAGATCTGCCCCACACGGTCGTGAAAACCATGATGAGGGTCGACCTGCCGAAGCCTCTCCAGAGCGGCCAGGCCTACAGCTTCTCGCTCTCCTGGAGCTTCACCCTGGTCAACCTGAAGAAAATTCGCGCCCGATCCGGCCAGGAGGTCCTCGACGATGGCAACGCGATCTATTCGGTAGCCCAGTGGTACCCGAGAATGTGCGCCTACACCGATGTCCATGGCTGGCGGCATCGGCAGTACCTTGGCGGAGGCGAGTTCACCCTGGAGTTCGGCAGCTTCCTGGTAAAAATCACTGTCCCTGATGACCATATCGTCGCCTCAACGGGGACACTTCAGAACCCGGCCGAGGTACTCACTCCCGCGCAGCGCGGCAGGCTCGCGAAGGCGGCGGGATCCGACAAGCCGACCCTGGTTGTCACCAGGGAGGAGGCCGACGAAAATCGCAAGGGACGAAGCAAAGGAAAGAAGACCTGGATCTTCCACGCTGACATGGTCAGGGACTTCGCCTTCGCAAGCTCGAGAAGTTTCGTCTGGGACGCGATGCCCTCAAGCGGAGAAGGCTTCTCCACCCTCTGCATGTCCTTCTATCCCGCGGAGGCCATGCCATTGTGGAGCCAATTCGCCACCCACGCGACAGCCCAGGCGATCGAGGTGTATTCGAAACACACCGTCCCCTATCCGTGGCCCGTCGCCATCTCGGTAAACAGCCCGGTTGGGGGAATGGAATACCCGATGATCCACTTCACTGGCGCCAGGCCTGAAAAAGACGGCACCTACTCCGCCGGAAAAAAGCATGGCATGATCTCGGTCATCATCCACGAGGTAGGACACAACTTCTTCCCCATGGTGGTCAACTCCGATGAGCGCGAGTGGATCTGGATGGACGAAGGCTTCAACACCTTTGTCCAGAACATCACCGAGCACGAGTGGTCTCAGACCTACCCCGCCAGGCGCGGAACCCCCCAGAGCATCGGCCGCTACATGAAGAGCCCCAACCAGGTGCCAATCATGACCAGCGCCGATTCCCTCATCCAGTCAAGCGCCAACGCGTACAGCAAGACCGCCGCCGGGCTGATCATTCTCCGGGAGACCATTCTCGGCAGAGAGCTCTTCGACTTCGCCTTCAGGGAATACGCCAGGCGCTGGAAATTCAAGCGCCCGATGCCGGCGGACTTCTTTCGTACCATGGAGGACGCCTCCGGCGTCGACCTCGACTGGTTCTTCAGGGGCTGGTTCTACACCATCGACCACACCGACATCGCCATCACCGGCCTCACACGATACACGGTTGATTCACAGAACCCCGTGGAAACAAAGGCCCGGCAGAAGGAGAGGGCCCAGAAGCAAAACGACACCATCAGCAAACGCAGGAGCGCCAGCCTGCCCAAGCGAGTCGACGCCTTCCCTGGAATCAAGGACTTCTACGACAGCTACGATGAGTTCGCGGTCACGAAGGAAGCTCGGGAGGGCTATTCAAAAATGCTCGGGCGGCTGTCGGAGGAAGACAGGGAGCTGCTCTCGAGCAAGCTCAACTTCTACGTTCTCGACCTCGAAAACCTTGGAGGCATGGTCATGCCCGTCCTGTTGCAGTTGACCTACGAAGACAAATCGGTAGAGGAGTTGCATATACCGGCTGAGATCTGGAGAAAGAACAACAGGGAGGTCTCCAAGCTGCTGATCTCGGCGAAACCCCTGGCATCCATTCTCCTCGACCCGCATGACGAGACGGCCGACACCGACAAATCAAACAACGTCTTTCCCCGCCTGGCGGCCGAGGCGCGCATCAAGCTCTCAGGAGGAGGCCGCGGCGGCGGCTCGAATCCTCTCAGGAAAAGCAGGGAAGACGAGAAAAAGAGAAAGAAGGAAGAGGCAAAGAAGCCCTGACAGGGCGGAGGCGCAGGGGCACAATAGGTTCATGCCCATACTGACGCTTTCCGGCACCGCGATCCTTCCCGTCCTTTTCGCCCTCGCGCTTTCTTTCTTCACCGAAGAGAAGCCCGCGAACCTCCTTCAAAAAGACAAGGAGGCCCTCGCCCCCCTGCAGCAGCTTGTCGGACAGTGGAGAGGCTCGGGGGTTCAGCGCCGCGGCTCTACTCGGGGCGCCTGGAAAGAAAACGCCTCCTGGGCCTGGAAATTCAGCGACGGTCGGGCAGCCATGGCCTTTGACGCCCCGAAGGGCCGGCACCTGAAAAAGGGTCGACTCAGCCCCGGAAAGACCCCGGGCCTCTATGAGCTCAAAGCCGAGTTCCCCGGCAAGGACCAGGCTGCGCTTTATGAGGGACGAAGAGACAAGGATGGAAAGCTGGTTTTCGAAGCGAAGAAACCTCCCCCCAGCGGAGCTCCCGCGAGGATCAGCCTCAGCATCCTGGTAGGCGGAAAGCGGCTCGCCGTCCTCTTCGAGGGCAGGAACCAGGACTCCGGTCGCCACTACCGCCTGGGCGAGGTGGGCTACACCCGCTCAGGTGAATCGATCTCGAAGGGCACCGGGCAGCCTGAGTGCATCGTGACCGGTGGACGAGGAACCATCCGGGTCGAACACAAGGGCGACAGCTACACCGTCTGCTGCAAGGGTTGCCTCGATGCCTTCAATGAAAACCCGGAACAAATACTCGCTGAATGGAGAGATCGGGTAAAATCCGAGCTCGAAAAAAAGAAGGCCAGGCGAAAGCCCTCCCCCAATGACTGACAAAACAAACAGCAAATTGATCCTCATCACCGGAGCCACCGGCAAGGTCGGCACCGCCTTTATCGAACGCCTGCTTGAGGAAGAGCGCTATTCCAGCTACAGGATTCGCGCCCTCTGCCACAACCGGCTCCTTGAAGAGACCGATCGGCTCGAGGTGGTCAAGGGTACCATTGCCGACCGCGAGGTTGCCGCGGCCGCGGTCTCAGGCGTCTCCCACATCCTCCACCTGGCCACCTGCAAAGAGACACCCGAAGACATCATGGATGTCACGGTCAAGGGGCTCTTCTGGATCCTCGAGGAGGCCAGGGCCTCCAAGGCCTTCAAGCAGCTCATCCTCCTCGGCGGAGACGCCGGCATGGGACACTTCTTCTATCCGCATCCCGTGCCGGTGACCGAAGAGCAGGGGCACTCGGCCTACCCGGGCTGCTACGCCCTCTCCAAGGTCCTCGAAGAGGTCCTTGTCGAGCAATACTGCATCCAGTACGACCTCAACGCCTGCTGCCTCAGGGCTCCCTGGATCATGGAAAAGGACGATTTTCGCTACACCCTCACCTTCTCCCGGGAGGTGTTCGGGGGGCCGAGATGGTGCGATCTCGTTGAGCCTGAAGAGGCCGCCGACTACGAACGGGCCGGTACGATCCCCGTCCTCTGCAACCCCGAGGGCGAGCCTATCTACAGGAACTTTGTCCACGTCAACGACCTGGTCGGCGCGATCCTCCTGGCGCTCGACAACCCCGCCGCAGCCCAGGAAACCTTCAATATCTGCATGAATGAACCCGTCCACTATCGAAAGGCGGCTGACTACCTGGGTGAGACCCGCGATCTCGATTCCGTCGATATTCCAACCGAGTTCCACTCCACCTGGCTGGACAACTCCAAGGCGCGGTTCCTGCTCGGCTGGTGCCCTGACTACAACCTGGAACGCCTGATCGATGAGGCCTGGGACTACAAACGGGCAAAAGACGATCCGCGCAAGATCTGGTATCCGGGATAACCAGCAAGGCTCCGGACGCATTCCTGTCGGCGGCCCGGGCGAGCCAAGACATCTCCACCCTGTCAAAAATGCTATACTCGCGGCCTTTACTGTAAAGCGATGCACGCTCCGCTATGCCTTTCGATAAAATATACAAATACACTGTCCCGATCAGTCTCGATTTTGGGCCCGGCGCCATCGAGGGTCTGGCGAAGGCCCTGCCACGCCTGGGAACCAGCCGCCCCTTGTTCGTTTGCGACAAGGGGATCAGGGAATGCGGCCTGCTGGACATTGCGACGCAGGCTCTCAATTCAGATGCCGCGGAGTATTCAACCTTTGATGGCATCGCCTCCAATCCAAGGGAAGAAAACGTGCTGGAGGCACTGGGGGTCTATCAAGATGAAGCCTGCAACGGCATTGTAGCCATTGGAGGCGGAAGCGTCATCGATGCGGCAAAAGGGGTTGGCCTTCTCGCCTCTAACCAGGGCGACCTTGACACTTTTGACATTCTCGACGGGGGAGCCGCAAAAATTACCAACAAACCCCCACCGCTCGTCGCGGTCCCAACAACAGCCGGAACCGGAAGCGAAGTCTCGCGCGGCGCCCTCATCATCACAACGCGGGAGGGAGTTACTCGAAAAATGATCGCTGCAAGCCCCCTTCTCGTCCCTCAACACGCCATCCTTGACCCGAGCCTCACGTTAAGCCTTCCGCCTCTCCTGACGGCAGGTAGCGGCATGGACGCCATCTGTCATGCCATAGAAGAATACCTGTCACCAAGATCGCACCCGGTTGTTGAGTCGATCGCCCTGGGAGCTCTTGAACGTCTTGCCCAAGCCCTGCCAAGGGTCATGAAAGATCCCGCGAACCTGACTGGCCGCGGCCAGATGCTGATGGGGGCGATGATGGCCGGAATCGGGTTCGAAAAGGGCCTGGGTGTCGGACACTCTATGTCCCACGCAATCGGAGCGCTCCATGACATCCACCATGGCGCACTCAACGCGACGCTGCTACCGGCCTGTTTCGAGTTTAACCGGAACGAGATCCCCGAAGAGGCAGCCACAAGGCTCTGCGACACGATTGGCATCGAACGACAATCGCAAGACACACCCTTAGACAGCCTCATCGCATGGGCTAAAGCTCTCAACGAGGATTTCACGATACCTCAGAGGCTCAGGGACATAGGAGTCCCCGGTGAAGATCGCGAAATCCTCATCGAGTTGGCGATGGCTGATCACTGCCACAGAACCAACCCGCGTCGCTGCGAAAAAGCAGACATGGAGGAGCTCTGGGAGCGAGCCTGGTAATCAGGCAGCCACGCGTTTTCTGATCAGAATCAACGCAGCTCCAATGCCACCCAG
Source organism: uncultured bacterium (assembly GCA_913042995.1). Taxonomy (GTDB): domain Bacteria; phylum Planctomycetota; class UBA8108; order UBA8108; family UBA8108; genus UBA8108. Next base: position 5,830 of record CAJWMA010000184.1, read on the forward strand.
CACAAGAAACAGTACAGAGGCCGTATTCGACCGACCTCCGCCCGGAGCAGTTACCCCGGGGTTGTTGCTTGTAAGTGCCTCGGGCTCTGGAGGTTGCGGGGCTGGAGTCGCCACGGATTCAGGCGGGGACTCAACCCTGGCCACCTCAGCCTCGGCCGTCTCGACCTCCTCCTGCGCTGGGGTCTCCTTCGCAGGTTCGGGCTCGGGCACAGCTTCGGCAACGTTCTCCTCGGCAACCTCTTCCGTCACGGCTGTGGCTGGCTCCTGGCTTTCATCTTCAGTAGGAGCAGGCGTTTCGGTAGCTCCAGTCTCGGCGGCCTCGGTCTCATCTCCTCCGGTTTGCGAAGAAACAGAGTCCTGGGCTCCAGAATCAACTGTATTTCCAGCGGCTTCGTCCAATCTGACTGAAGATGCTGGAGGCCCGGCTCCAACAGGGGTACTCAAGCTTGCAAAGACTGCTCCTCGAGTCTGCTGAAGTATCTCGGCAACTTCGCTACCCGTAGTATCGGAAACCGTCCTCGCCTCAGTGGGCTGCTCAATCTCGTCAGCCACACCCTCAGCTCGATCATCCGCCGTTTCCGCTACAGCTTCGGCCACCACCGCCGCAGGAGCCTCCGGCTCGACCAGGCGGCTCCGGCGAACCTGCGCTGAGTTTGTGCAACCCGAGCTGAAAAGCATGAGCCCCACCGCCGCCAGACAAAATGACATCCTGAGCGCTCTATCCAGTAAGTCCGCTCCGTTTATACCTGTCCAAAGCATATTCCTTACTCCTCACTTTCTCTTACGTTGAGTACCCGTCCACTAAACTCATAAATAACTACCGAATTCGCAGTCCAACAATTCGTTCTCAGATCTTCCCGACCGTATGTTTAAAAACAGCCAAGGCGAGACACACAACGAGCACGATCAAGTACCCTTTCGGAAAGGCCGGAGGCTCTGCCGCGGCGTCTCCACCACCGCCAGTATCGGCATCCTCGCCCTCGGTCTTTGCCTCAGGGGCAGAATCTTTCGCCTCTGCTTCCGCCTCAGGGGCGGAGCCTCCTTCACCCGTCCGTTCAGCAGGCTTTTCAGCAGCAGGCTTGCCCGTTGCGGCCTCATCTTGGCTCTTTTCAGCTGGTTCTTCCTGGGGAGCGCCGACCGTTACCGCAGAGGTCAGCACCGCGACGCTCAAATCCGACTCAGCGCGGGCAGGAACGACCTCCGCCACTTCAACCTCAGTTTTAATATCTTCCTTCGCCAGGGCGGGCGCTACCGACACGCCCTCTCCTTCCCCCTCAGGCTCCGGCGGTGGTTCGTCAGTGACTGAACCGATGCCGACGCCCTTCGGCTCTGCTGGCGTATCCGGAAGGTCGCGCGACTTTCCGCTTTCAGCAGGAGCTGGCTCGTCTGGCACCGGCGCAGACTCCGGCTCTTTGCCATCTGGCTCTTCAGCGGGCGGTAAACTGGAGACCTTTGCCCCGCCTGCCGGCGTTGTCAGACTCGCGAGGACC
>CAJWMA010000185.1 GCA_913042995.1 uncultured bacterium
CCTTGTCGAGGCGGGCATCGATCTGCAAGGCGTAAAAAGCCTCGACAATCTTGGCGGCGATGGTTCGCGGCCGCTGGTCGAGAATTCGAACCAGCTGCATGGTCAGGGTGGAGGCTCCGCTGTGAATCCGCATACGAACCAGGTTCTGCCAGGCGGCGCGGAACACCGCCGCAACATCTACCCCGTGGTGGCTGCGGAAATCCTGGTCCTCTACGGCGATCGTCGCCAGCTCGAGCCAATCAGAAATCTCGTCAAGCCGGCTTACGAAACGAAACTCATCATCCTCGCTTCGGTAGGCCCGCAGCCAGCTTCCATCGGACGCGGTAACCCAGGAGGATGCCGGATAAGAATCAAAACGGCTGAGCTGAAAGGGATACAGAAAACAAAGAGCTGCGAGCAGGACCGCGGCGGCAAAAAGCCCGCACAACCCGGCTGCGAGGAGCCTGCGAGCTCCCGGAAAACGAAATCCGCGGGTTCTTCCTGAACCATCCCGTGACTTCATTTCAATCTTTCCTGGTGCCTCCTACGATCAATCTCCCCGCGCCGTGACGGCTGAAGATGCCCGCATCGTACATGCTCTCAGCCGTGATAACCGGCAATGTAAAATCTCCCCGGGTCACGGCCCGGGCGGCATAGCGGTAGACCGAGTGGCCGCTGTCCAGACGCGGCACATAGAAAAGCACCCGGTCATCGCGAATATCCATATGGGCCAGCTTGAGAACCCTGGGTCCCTGGGCTGTTTTGTCCCCTTTCTTCGGCGGCGAGAGGCGGGGGTTCTCTACCTCCAGGCCCGCGGGCAAGAGATCGGTGATGACCAGGTTGGAGTGGTTCGACGAGCTCTTCAGGCTCACCTCCACCTGGACAACCTCGCCATGCGACACCGTTCCATCGACAACCTCGTTGCCGTCTCCATCGAGGTATCGCCGGCGAACCTCGAGACCCGAGTCGAGCTCCTCGACCTTTCCATCTACAGGAACCCCCTCCTCAACCAGGAACCAATGCAGGACACCATCGCCCTCGAGGGTGACACTGACAGTCTGCCCGGAGTAGTCCCCCTCGAGAACCTTGCTTTCACCCGCCTCCAGAACAACAGCATCCGCTTCGCCAACCCGAATCGAGGCGGTATAGTTGGAGCCCGCATTCCCATGCTCGCGAGCGTACTTGCCGAGTGCCAGCAGCGCGTAGGCGTTCTCCTGGGTGTTACCCCAACGCCCCGAGACCCTGTAGCCGTGCAGACGGGTTACAAGCGCCGCAACCTGCGGGCTCGCCGGATCAACATCAAGCAGGGTAGAGAGCATCAGAGCTGATTCCCGGGCGGGAGAGGTCAGGGCGCCATGGGTCTGCTTTTCCGCGGTCGGCGCCGGAAGAGCCTCGCCCAGGATGGTTCGCGCCTGCTGAGCGCGCCCAAGGGCGGAGAGCGCGGCGCCGAGCAGAAAGCGATCCTCGGTCGAGAGACCTGCTTTTCCCGAGGCGGTCTCTGCCTGGTCTTTTTCGAGCAGGAAAGAGATCCTTCCCTCAAGACCCTCATCCCGGCCGGCCAGGGCCAGGACGTAGATCGCATAGGCCCCCTGCCTGCGCTTCCTCCAGACCGAAGCTTCCCTGATCTCCTCCGCGAGGGCGTCAAGCACCTGGCCCAGTTCCTGTTCGGGAACATCGATGCCGGCCTTCTGCGCTTCGACCAGGAAGTGCGCCGCGTAAACCGTTCCCCAGTACCAGCGAGTCCTGTACCCGGGCCACATTCCAAACCAGCCATTCACGTTCAACATGGACAACAGGCGGTTGATGCCGGTCTGCACATACATATCGATCTCCGCCCCGCGCTGGCCGAGGGATATCTGGGATGAGCCGTATTGGGAAGAGAGCATCTCTCCGAGCTCCTTGAGGTAGATCAGCGGAAAAACCTTGGAGGTGGTCTGCTCGAGGCAGCCATGTGGATAGCTGATGAGGTAATGCAGCGAGCCCAACAGGTCGAGATCGGGAACCGGCGAGAGGCAGAGTCGATGGCGAGCCGTTCCCGCGAGCGCAAGCTCCCCCAGCTTCAGCTCGAGCGCGGAAGACGCCGTCACGGCTCCCGATCTTGTGCTGACAACGCGCGGAGCCGCCGGCCGCACCGGCAATTCTACCTTGAGCTCGGTTGTTTCTTCCCCCAGGCTCGCCCGAATCCTCACCTGCGCGACCCCCACACTCTCCTGGGCCTTGACGCCATGGTAGAGCCGACGGGTGTCGCCGTCCTCGAGTCCCACCTGCCTGGTATGCGCAGAGGCGAAGGCGAGATCGGTGACCGCCTTCGTTGAGGACTCAAGAGGCCCGACCAGGTCCCAGTCGAGCTCCGCTATGCCCCGCGCCCCAGTCTCGTTGAAGAGATCAATCGTCGAAACAAAGCGATCGCCCGGTGCCGTAAAACGCGGCAACCCCAGCTCCAGGTGCAACGGCGAGCGAACCTTGATGTAATTCTCCGCCGAGCCAAAACGAACCCCGGAATGGGCAATCGCCATCATCCTCAATTCGCCGGAAAAATCGGGGAGCTCGAAGTTCGCCAGAACCCGGCCCTCTGAATCAGTGGAAAACGTACCCAGCCAGAGAGCCGTACACTGAAAACGCTTGCTCTTCACCGGGTTCAGGCGGCTGCCGCTGTCGAATCCCTCTCCTTCCGAACCGCCTCCAGGCCTGGCTGCTTTCGTTTCAAGACCAGCCTCGGGCAGCAGGTGGCTGTAAATGTCTGAATGCGCGACGGCGTGGGCCCGCTGGCGTCCATAGAAGAAGTTCCAGGGGTCGGGCGTAGAATAATCCGTCCAGGCCAGGACACCCTCATCCACCAGGGCCAGGCTGACCTGTGCCTGGCAGGGCTCGCCATCCTGCCCGGCAACGCTGACCAGCGCCGCCCCGGAAGCCCCGGGCCGAAGCTCCTCGGGCGCCTGCAGGCTGACCAACAGCTGCCGCTCACTGTAATCAATCCACAAAGGAGCGATCCCATAGGCCCGATGGGGACGCCACTTCTGGCCGGGATCGACACCCCGGATCACCGAGGCCGCCACGTAGGCATTGCCGAAGGGAATATCGGGAACGGGTATCGCGATCTCCATATGGTTGGTCTTCATCTCAACTACCCGGTGGCTGAGAACCCTGTCGGTTTCGGTCGTCAACAACAAGGTCCCGGGAAAAGGCGCGCGGATCATCACCCGGGCCTCGTCTCCGGGGTAGAGCAACCGGGAGAGCACCTCGACCTGCAGCGCCTCCGGCTTGTCCATGCTCCCGCTGCTGTTCCAATAGTAGCCCGGAGCCCTGACCCAGAACTCAACCGCCGCGGTCCGATTGCTCGGCTCATCGGCGAGAACCACCCTGTAGTTCCCGGGCTCGGCGAGCTCCAGTTCAAGCTCTCCCCGGCCATCGACCAGGGCCACCTTGTAGCTCTCGACCTCGAAGACCTCTTTATTCGAGCGATAACGGTAAGAGCCCGCCGAGTTTCTCTCCATCACCGTACTCCATTCAATACGATTCAGGACCAGCGCCAGCTCATCAAGATCCGCCGGCTGGCCGCTCGCCTTCAGGGCAATACACTTGAAGGACAAGCTGGAGCCCGGTCTTGGAGTGCCCTTGAAACCTTTTCGAATGCCGACGTAAAAGGGCGCCGGGTCAACATCGAGCGCAAGCCGGGTGTTGACGGCACGGCCGCTGGTGTCGCTGGCTTCGGCGGAGAGAGAGAGCACCAGGGGGAGGTCATTGTCGACCGTAGGTATCTGCACCTCGAACCGGGCCCGGCCATCCTTGTCGAGCTTCGCGCTGCCGAAGACGCCCGTGACGTTCAGAGGCGAAGCGGACGAATCCCCGAATTCATATCCCGAGGCGGCGCCTCCCGGAGGATTGAATACCCCCCTGGAGAGTGCCCACCCCAGCTCCACCGGGACGTCCCGGGCCGGCAGCCCGGCAAGGTATTCGCCGGCAACCACGACCTCAACACTCTCACCCGGATGGAAACGCCGGGACCCGGCGCCTTCGGTCTCTACCGGACGCTCGTTCTTTTTCTGCTCGTTCCCGACTCCATCCACCGAGATTGAGAGCCTCATTCGGCTTGGAACAAAATCTTCTACCTGGAAGCGCGCCGAACCAAGCTGCCGTCCATCTTCACCCGGCAACCGGAGCGCCACCCTGTAGGAGCCCGTCACCGACGACTCCGGAATCTTGAAAGACACCCCGGCAGCACCGGAATCGTCAACCCGGGAGCCCAGGAGCTTGAAGCGCTTCATGTCAGGCCGCAAGATCTCAAACTCGACGGGAAAGGTCCCCGGCTCCTCGAGCCAGGAATCCCGCACAAGCGCCTCGACACGAACGCTGTCGCCGGGTCGATAGACTCCGCGGTCACTGTAGACAAAACCATCGTAGCCCTGCGCAAGATAGGATCGCCCATAGACGGGAAAATCAATGAACTGGATGCTTTGCGCCTCGAGCTCGAGGTAAGACACTGAGCCGTCCTGCTCTCCAAGAACCACAAAGGGAGCCCCATCTCGGTCGTCAAAGGGACCGTTCATCCGGGCAAGCCCCACATCATCGGTCCGGGCGGAGACCAGTTCCTGGTTGTTCGCTGTCCAGAGCGAGATATCCACGCCCTCAAGCGGCTTTCCATCGGAGATCGAGGTTGCCCAGACAATGAGACCTTCGTCGGAGGCCATGGCGCTCAGGGCGATATCTGTCACGGTGACAAGAAGCTCATCTTCACGCCAACGATTCGTCTTGTCCTGAGCCTCTACGAACCAGACGCCTTCGACCTCTGAAGAGGCCGAGTTCTCATCAGCCAGCAGCTGTCCCAGGTCGAACGAATTTTTGACAACCTCATTGCGTGACCCGCCGAGTGAGAATTCCTTCCTCTCACCTTTGCGCGTAAAGATCGAGGCACCCGAAGAATAATACCTGTTCTGATTCAGATGGCTGAGATAGAGAACCAGGTTGTTCGAATGGACCCGCTGGGCCGACAGCAGCACCGACTCGACATTGACCGTCGACAGCTGGAGCTTGCGCCTTCCCCTGGGTGAAAGGAAGCCGGAGGATCTTTCGAAGGCGAGAGCCGCCTTACGATCTGGAATAAGGACCTGGAGGGAGGTGTTTGCGTTCAGCAGATAGCCTCCCTGACCGGGCAGGCCTCTCAGCGCCGTAACCTTGTAGAGCGTCCCCGCCTTGAAGGGACCGGAGAGAACGACCCTTGATAGAGAATTGCGCCGCGACCAGTAACGAGAGTTGTGCAGGCTGGCAACGAAGTCGACCGGAGGCTCGACGACAAACCAGTCCTTGAGTCTCCCCGCCACGCCCACATCGATAGAATGGTTAAAGCGCAGGAGCAGCTCAGGCCGCGCGAATCCATCGCTGCCAGAGACCGAGGCGGTGTGCATGTGCAGTTCAAACAGCAGCGGAACGCTACGACGCACGGTCTGTGACAGGCCAAGAGGACCACTTTCTCCCTTGAGGCCGGCCTCGAGCAGGACCACGGTCTCCTCCACCGGCTTTCTCGTCCGCACCGCGAAGTAGCTGGCCGACGGCTCGGCGGTGAGTATTTCGTAAGGCGAGTCCTCGCCCTTGCCGTCAAGCAGGGTGAGCTTCTCACCCAACTCTCCACGGGAAACGCTGTCGTTAAAGGTCAGGCCAACCGTCACCTGTCCTTCCCTGGTGAAATCTATCTGCTCGACCTTCACCAGATTCAGGGAACCGGTATCAAACTCAAATCGATAGGGCCCGGCGTAATCGTTTCCTGTCACGCTGTTGAATCGCTCGCTCAGCAGGAGAACGAACGCGGTGGATGCCGGCAGGCGCTGGGCCGGATGGAAGTACAAGGTCTGTGGGCCAAGGAACCGGGTCCCTCCGAGCCGGGTCTCTCCGGGGATCCTCTCCATGCTCCCGAGAGGCTGCGGTCCCGGCTGAGCAGGATCCCTGATGGCGATTTCAAGAAGCCCGGCCACCCTGGCTGCGGCGATCTTACTGTCATCGAGAATGTCCCGGCTGAACGTGATGTAAGGTGAGTGCTCACGGTCTATTGTCCCCTCGGTATGATAGGAGGGCACGCCCAGGCCAGCCGACCTCGAGCTCCGGGCGGATGAAAGTGACGCCACCGCGACGATGACCACAACCGATAAGAGAGAGGCGATTGCGATAAACCGCCTACGATCGGACATAAGTTTCGAGATGAAACCCAGATTCATGATGTTGCTCCTCAATTCTCCACTTCACACGCCACGATTCCCGCCGGGGAATGAAGGCTCGCCGAACCGGGGCGAAACACGCGCCGGGATGAGAGCCTCCGTTGATCTGTCGCCGCCATACGGTGACGCGACCATGGCCGCACGGCTGCTGGCGCTCCCGCGCCCAGCCGGCATTTTTCTCTTCTTGATACCTTCTCTTCTTGATACCTGTGCTCTTCGAGAAGCTTTACGTCACCGCATTGAGCGCGTTGCGCAACACCCGGCACGGACCGACCTCGGCGGGTCAACCTAACAGGTCAACCTCGACGGGCCGAAAAACCTCGAAGATCTTCACTTCTTCTTTCGGTCTACGAGCTCAAAAAAGAGCTCGTCAAAACACCCTGTTCAGTTGCTCTACCGGACTGCGAGCGAGTCTTGAAATCATGAAGCCCGATCTGCAGAAAACAAAAAAATTCGTGTTTTGTATGTGGGAGTTTAGCAATTGCCCCAGACCCTGTCACCAACTCACCCGCAAAAACTCAATGGAGACTGGCATCTACCAAGGTGCAGGTTTTATGATGGTCTGAAATCATGATCACCCTGACCCTACGAGATATCGTCAATAACCGCGACTGGAAGCTTCAGACGGATGCTGAGAGCCTCCTGGTTGGACGCAACCGTGATGCCCAGGTCTGCATAAGAGACCGGAGCGTATCCAAGAATCATTGCCGAATCGAAAAACGCGGCAGCTCCTATCGATTCAAAGATCTCGGCAGCCGTAACGGGACTCTGATCAACGACCTGCGCTGCGACAGCGGGCCGATAGAGAACGGCGATGAGCTGAAGGTCGGAAATTTCATCATTCACTTCCAGACAAGCAGCGCGGCGGCCAGCCCTGGTGGATCCGGGGGGGAAACCGCTGCCTTTGACCAGCCGATTGGCGCTGGTGACCTGGACGATGATTTTGATGCCCTGATGAACGATGCGACGCTGACTGATTTTGGTGGTGACAACCCCTTCACCGACCCCACGCCAACACCCCAGGCCGAGCAGCCTCCCCAGCAACAGATGCCGCCGCAGCAGCAAGTACCTCCCCAGCAACAGATGCCGCCGCAGCAGCAAGTGCCTCCCCAGCAGCAGATGCCGCCCCAGCA
>CAJWMA010000186.1 GCA_913042995.1 uncultured bacterium
AAAGGGTTCAGTCAGCGGTTTCCAGTGCCAGCGAAGCCTGGTTGAGATAGCTGCACCTGCAGCCTGCCGAGGCATCCGGAACCAGTACGATTCCTCCCGCGGGGATCGCGTTGACCCAGCAGCCAAGCCTCAAGCCACCGTAGTTGTAGGTTTTCTTCGTGTCGGCAAGATCGAAATAGCCCATGGTGGCGGAGCGAAAGAGCATCAGGTTATTTCCTCCAGCGAGAATTCCGCAGCCGTAGGAGCGCTTGAACTTGAACTCCCTGTCGACGCCGGTTTTCAGATCCCAGGCTCCTCCTTCGGCATAGATGGTCTTGTCGTTGAGCATCGGGCGGGAGGAATAATTCACCTTCCTGTCCCATACGCGGTAGCCGTCGGTGGTGTGGAAGACGGCCATCCGTCCTCCAACTTCCGATGGAAGGCGAAAGCGTGTGGGCTGGTAGCTCATGAGGAGGATGTTTTTCTCGGCGCTCAGGGCAAGCATGGTGCCGAAGACATCCTTGCTTTTTTTCCAGTCGACTTTGCCGGTGGAGGCGACGATGGCCAGCAGCGTACCGCTGGGGTGGGGAGCGTCTTTCTGCCCTTTCCCTTTGCGGTAATCAACGGTGTCGATAGCGGCTTTTTTCCGGTCGATGAGATAGACCCGGTCGCCTCCGATGGCAATCGCGTTGTGGCGAATGGAATGTTCCGCATCGAATCGCCAGAGCAGCTTGCCGGTTTTTCCATCCAGGGCGAAGAAAGTCTTCGATTCTGTCAGCAGATCCCGCATCTCGCCCTTGAGGTAGCGCCATTTCACGATGTGTTCCGGGTCGGCGATGGTGCCGAAGATGATCCCGCCAACGGCGGCGAGGTAGCCCCATTTCCCCTGCTTCCCCGTGGTGGTGGCAGGGGTCTTGAATTCAGCGAGCTTCTTGCCGGTCGCGATATCGATTCTCAGGCAGACCTCTTTGCGATGGATGTAGACGCTGTCTCCATCGGCGCAGAGATTGCTGCCGGTTCCAGCTGTGCCCATCAGGTGGTCCTGGTTGTAGGCCTTGAGGATTCCCGGCAGGGAGTACTCCCAGATGGTGCGTCCATTGTAGGCGTCGGCGCCGCGTACAGCGTTCAGTCCCTCCACCACCAGGTAGCCCTTGTGGAAGAGGGGAGCCGGTCCTCGTCCATGCCGCTGCGGTACGGGGAGGTCGGCGTCTCGGAACCAGAGCATGCGCAGCGGCCCCTTGACGATGGCGTCCTCTGAGCAGCAGGTGTTGGCGGGGTTCGAATACTGGTGCGTCCAGCTTCCGGCACCGGCGAGAGCTCCCCGCCGTCGAATATCCATCTCTCCCTTTTTTCCTGAGACGACGACTCCGCCCCAGGGTCGTGTCAGGCGCGTCAGCTCTTCCGCGTCGATGTTCGCCGGGTCGCCTGCGACTGACCGTCCGGAGACCACCAGGTTGGCGAGGTATTTCGGGTAGTTCGTTTTTTTCAGCGATGCCTGGTGCACCACCACCCGGGTTCCGTAGAGACCGGCATCATCGAGGCGCTTCCTCGCTTTTTTCACCAGGGCGGGGTCCTCTTCGAGGCAGTAGATCTTCAGGGCGCTCTGGCGGGCGAGCTCCAGGGCCAGGCTTCCATCTCCGCAGCCGAGGTCCAGGCAATATCCCTCCCGGATCCCGGACTTCTCGAGGATCTCATCCGCGGCATCAGCGAAGCTCTCGATATGACCGGGCAGGGCTCTTTTTCGCGCGGGCTCGGAGGGTTCACCGCCGGTATCTTTTCCCGCGAAGCAGTAGATAAAGCCCTCGTCAGTGCTGACGTAGAGCCGTCCGTTTGAGGAGGCGAGTCCGAAGACCGAGCCTTTCACCTTGCCCTTCCAGCTGACGCTCTTGCTGGTGGAGTCGATCAGCGCGACCTCATCGCCGCCGGCGGAGACAATGCTGGAGCCGGAGCAGATGAGCTCCTCTCCTCCCGGAACTCCACCGATTTTCCAGAGTGGTTCAACCCCGGTATAGTTGACCGTCTTGCCCTTGCGATCTCGGCGCGTTTTTTTCACCCAGCGGTAGACCTGGATTCCGCCCTTGGAGAAGCTGGCCAGCTGGTCTCCGAGGCGGGCAACCCGGCTGCCAAGCTCGGCCTCAGCCAGCCCGGTAGTCGAGTTGAAGAGCCTGCCGCTGTTGAAGAAGTGGGTTCCCAGCCCGATGACCAGGGAGCCTCCAAGCTGTCCGTATTTCTGCAGGTGGAAGTACTGGAACTTCCCATCGGTGCTGTTGAGCGCGGCCGGTACGGCTCGACCGGTCGGCAGCAAGACCCTGCCCTTGTCAAGGACCAGGTGCCCCTGGGCGGAGACTCCGCTCGCGGCATCGGCGCCGCCATGGGGCTGGGGCATGAATCGAAAACCGTCGGTGTCGTTCAGCCAGGCGCGCCGAGGGTTTCCGAGCTTCAGCGCCTCGATGAAGATTCCCTCAGAAGGCCAGATTCCTGCCGCCCAGTAGAGGACGCCATCGGAGATCGCGGGGCCGCCCCGAGCGGGCCAGATGGAGCAGATGCTGTCATTTCCGAGGATCTTGCGTTCGGTGGGTCCGCCTCTTCTCTTCCAGTTCAGCTTTCCTGTTTTCGCCTCGAGACAGTAGAGGTACCCATCGTCGCTCACGCAGTAGACCTGGCCGTTCGCGCTGACGGGCGCCAGGCGAATCGGTCCGTCGGTGAAGTAGCTCCAGCGTTCTTCGCCGGTGGCGGCGTCGATCGCGTGCAGCTGGTGGTCGGCGGAGCTGCCGAAGAACAGGAGGTCGCTTGAGATGATGGTCTGGAAGGCCCGGTCAAATTTCTGCCTGACTGAGCTGGGCCAGGCAGAATCCGGTAAATGAGAACGGTAGATCCACTGCAGGCTGAGCTTCCCGGGGAGCTCATCCGCGGTGTAGCCGCTGCGGGCGGAATCGCCTCGGTAGGTGTTCCAGTCGGCGGCGTTCAGAACCCCTGAGCAGAGCAGGAGGACCGGGAGAAGACGGCGAATTGTCATTGGAGACCTCGACGGTTCAGGATGGTGTTTTCCAGATTTTCAGATCGCCACCACATATTGAAGCATCAGGGCTTCAAGTGAAAGCTTCGCCTCGGAGGAATCAGGAGGAAGAGCCTCAGCTGAGCTTTGAGATGGCCGCGGCCGGGTCGAGGTCATCTTCCGCCGCCCTGGCGTAGTAGCCTAACCGGCGTCCGGGGTCGTCCTCGCGCACGAGCTCGAAACCGTCCTCTCCATAGAGAGTCGCGAGGGCGTTTTCAAGAGCCGGGCGCAGCGATGTATCCATCGCGTCGGTATTGGGAGTCAGCAGGCGGTCGTTGAACGAGATTTCGACCTTGCCGCAATCGACCGTCACGTCCGGGGGGAATTCTTTTTCTCCACAGAGGCGCTGAATTTTCCCGAGCGCCTTTGCCAGAACTGAGCGCAGCCGATCAGCGGGATCTCCTTCCAGGCCCTTACGGTTGGAAAAGAAGAATCCCGCCCAGCCCTCTGGGCGGCTGCTGCCGGAGCCTCTCGAGAAGTCGACTCCGAACTGCCAGAGCTTGCTTACAAGGATGATGCTGGGAGCTTCCGGTACGTGGCTGTAATCGGCCAGGTCGAGAATCTCTTCACCTTCTTCCAGGCGCCAACGGCTGAAGATGCTCAGCAGCGCATCCCAATCAGCATCCGCCGGAGCGCCGATGCCGAACTTGACGTCTATTTTCTGCAGCTCGGGGATGGGTTCACTCATAGCGGGGAAGATTAGAGGAAAAAGGGCTCCTGTTCAAGCGGGAGAAGCCGGGTGGAGGGATTACTCGGGAGCGTAGATTCAATTTCGCAGGCTCTTCGGGGTAAGATGGCGTGTGGCGTTTTGAAAGGCTCGCCTGTTCTGGAGGGCTCCTGTCGCGATGGCTCCAAAGACAGGCAGGGCTCCGAAAACGCTCGACCAGGCGGCGCCTACTTGACCTGCGAGCCGGCCATGCGGCTGTAGATTACGTGGGCCTCCTCGATGAAGAGGTTGGACTCCTCGACCCGCTGGCGGGAGCGCTCGGGGGTGACGTCTTCGTTTCCCTCGCTGTGGGCCTTGGCGAAGTATTCAGCCACCCCGATGTGGAACTCCCCGGTGTCGATGAAGTGCTTCTGGAACTCAGCCTGGGTGTCGTAGTTGTCCGACAGGAGAAGCCCCCTGGTTGAGAGCAGGCCATCGGCGGCCTTGACCATGCCCTCGAAAGAGACCCTGGCGGCCTCCAGGTTTTTTTCCGCTTCTAGATGCAGGGAGGCCTCGAAGATGAGGCGCTCAGCATCGTCGAGCATGAACTCGGCCTGGTCGACCATCTCACCGGCGCACTCACCCTGGCCGACCTCCTTGATATATTCCCAGGGCTGTCGATTGTCGAAGAAATCGGCCTCCGCTTCACCGACCTCGCTGAACTCCTCGAGCTCTTCGTGGATTCTCGCCTTACCGAGCCGCTCCATGCAATTGCGGAACGATTCGCTCTCCTGCTTCTCGTCATCGTAGATGCGGGTCAGCTTACGAATGACCTCCGGGGCTCTGTGGGCGGGGACCTTGCCGACCATCAGCCCGTAGGAATCGGCGTTGTTCTCGGCGGTGCCGCCCAGGATGACCTGGAAGAGGGGAGCCACCCGTCCGGATTTTCTCTTCGAGGTGCCGAAGAAGCCGATATTGGCGATGTGGTGCTGGGCGCAGGAGTTGAAGCAACCGCTGATCTTGATGGTGATGTCATCGCGCAGGCCGCCGTCGCCGTCACCCATACCTTCGCCGCTCACCGCATCCGCGGTAAATTGCCTGTGCAGGACGCCCGCGAGTCCGCGCGAAGAGGCGATTCCAAGCTTGCAGGAGTCTGTTCCCGGGCAGGCGGTGATGTCAGCGACGCTGTCGGCGAGAGGAGATGCGAGGCGCAGGGCGACAAGATCCTTGTAGAGGGCTGGCAGGTCCTCGTTGGAGACCCAGCGCAGCAGGAGGTTCTGGGGTACGGTGGCACGGATGGTGTCTTTGATGTATTTGCGTGAGATCGTTCCGACACCGCGAAGCTGGTCGGCGGTGAGGTCTCCGAGTGCCAGGGAAACGGTTACCATGGAGTAACCCTCCTGTCCCTGGGCCCGGACATTATGGCGATGCCAGACCCGGAAACCTTCCTCAAGGCCGGGAGCTTCGAGGTCGAGTTCAGAGGGAGGCTTGAGCGGCTCTTCCTTCTGCGAGTGGGCCTCCGCCATGATTTGTTCTCGAAGGGCGTCCTCCGGCAGCCTGTCGAGCTCTTCCTCGATGTTCTTACGGAATTCATCGATGCCGAGGTTGGCGACGAGGAACTTCATTCGTGCCCGCGCGCGTTTGTGCTTTTCACCGAGCCTTGCGAAGACCCTGGAGATCGCCTGGGCCAGCGGCAGCATCTCATCGGCGGGAACGAAATCGCTGTAGAGCTGAGCCTGGTGGGGGACAGCTCCCAGGCCGCCGCCGACATAGACCGCGAAGCCCTCGACCGTCTCGCCATCAACTTCCTTTGTCTCGGCGACAGCTCCGATGTCATGAATCCGTGCGAGGCCGCAATGATGCTGGGCACAGCCGGAGAAGGAAATTTTGAACTTACGCCCGAAGTTCTGGGCGTCGGGATGACGCAGGAGGAAGTAGGCCATCGCGCTGGCATGGGGTGTGACGTCGAATATTTCGTCTGTGCAGACCCCTGCATCGGGGCAGCAGGTCACGTTGCGAACCGTGTTTCCGCAGGCCTCCTTGGTGGTGATCCCTGTCGAGGCCAGCCGCCGCATGATGTTCGGGGTGTCGAGGATGTCGACAAAGTGGTACTGCACATCCTGGCGGGTCGTGATGTGGGAGATCGAGTCGGCGTATTCTTCCGAGAGATCGGCGAGCACCTCGCATTGGCTGGCGGTGAGCATGCCGAGGGGGATCTTGATGCGGAGCATCTGGGTGCCATCCTGGCGTTGACCGTAGACTCCGTGGCGAAGACGGAACTCGAGAAAGACCTTCTCGGGCATCTGTCCGTCGAGAAAGCGGTTGAGCTCGGTTTCGAAGATGTCGATCTCTTCGCGGGCCTGTTCTGGAAGGTCAGGCCAGGAGAGCTGGCCGTTTGCTGAAGGGCTCATGTCAGTTGAGAGTACCGGGAAAGTGATAGAAAAAGTTCGAAGGCCTGTCGGCCGTCCCTGACGGCGGCAGGCCACATCCTACAACCCCACATCCTATCGACAAGACCTGAGGTCATCCAGAGGCTATAGATCCGGTAAAACCACGTAATTACGTTCTTTCCCCGGGGGATCTTATTCACCGAGGGCGAAGAGGCGGTGGGTGATGTCGCTGGTGGCGGGGTAGAGGTCGCGGTAGATCGCGAACCGCTCGTCGTAGAGACGGGTCTGCTCCTCGCGCGGCTCTAGGACGCGGGTGACCTCCGAGCAGCCGGAGATGAATTCATTGAGTTCGCCTTCGTTCGCCAGGATACCGGCGGCCAGCGCGCCCGCCGCGGCGGCCCCGACGCCGGGGACCTCGCTGATCGCGAGGATCGCGACCGGTCGACCGAGGATGTCAGCGGCGATCTGCATCCAGGTTTCGGAGCGGGCGGCTCCGCCGATGGCCTTGTAGAGCTGGATGTCGACTCCCGCCTGGGCGTAGATCTCGCTGTTGAGACGGATTTCGTGCAGGAGTCCCTCGAGGATCGCCTTGACGACCTCCTTGCGGGTGGTCGTCAGCCGCATTCCGAGGATGGCTCCGAGGGCGCGGTCGTCGAGCCAGGGAGTTCCAGTCGTGGCGAAGTGGGGCAGGACCAGGAGGTCGGTCGGGTTCTCGGGAAGCCCGGAGCAGATAATGTCGTAGGGATCCTTGCCGCAATCCTTCGCTTCGGGGATCTCGTCTCCGGCGAGGTTGTCTCGGTACCACTTCAGCAGTGAGCCGCCGGTAAAATTGTAGGCGATCGAGATGTACTGGCCGTCACCGAGGGTGGGGTAGTAGCAGAGGTTGTTTTCAACCATGGCCTGGGCCTCGGGCAGACCCTCGAGATGGACGCCGAGACAGATCACGGTTCCGGTGGCGAGCATCGATTCGCCGGGTTGGATCCCGGCCCCGAGGATTCCCGCCGGCTGGTCGTGAAGACCGGCGGCGACGACGCAGTCCGGCGGCAGGCCGAGGTCGTTGGCGCCGAGGGTGCCGAGGTTCGTTCCCGGGGCCGCGACCGGGGGCAACAGGTCGGCGGACAGTCCCACTGCTGACAGGATTTCCGGCGACCAGTCGAGCTTCTTGACGTCAAAGGCGAGGGTTCTTGAGGCCATCGAGTAGTCGATGTGGG
>CAJWMA010000187.1 GCA_913042995.1 uncultured bacterium
GCGTCCACCGCCAGGGCCGCCGCGTCCACCGCCAGGGCCGCCGCGTCCACCGCCAGGGCCGCCGCGTCCACCGCCAAAACGAGCGTTTCCGCCGCCAGGCCTTCCCGTATTTCCACGAGGCGGCGCCGCTTCCGCAGGGGCATCCTCACTCTTGGCAGGAGCCTCCGCAGGCGCTTCTGCAGGGGCATCCTCACTCTTGGCAGGAGCCTCCTTCTCGGGGGCGGGCGCTGCTTCAGCGGAACCGGCGTCTGCGGACTCGACAGGTTCTTCTGCTGGTGACTTGTTTTCCTCAGCCAAAATAAACTCCTTCAGAACTTCAGGCCGGCTTCCCTGGCTCCGTCAGCCAGCGCCTTTACGCGACCATGAAATTTGTATCCGTTGCGATCAAATTGAATGTTTGCGACTCCCAGCTTCTGAGCTTTCTCGGCAATATCGGCTCCGACCGCGGCGGCGGCCGCGCAATTAGAGCTGGGGCCTTCAAGCTTACCCTTGAGGTCCTTGAGGCTCGTCGAAGAAGAAGCAAGGGTCTTGCCCTGGCTGTCATCGATCAGCTGGCAGTAGATATTCTTGTGGCTACGGCAGACGGTGAGCCGCGGCTTCTCGGCCGTACCGTAAATATTGGCACGAATGGTTCTACGCCGCCGAAGGCGCCTTACCAGTTTTGATTTACAGTCTTTTGTTGAACTCATTATTCAAAAACAGCCTTACTCGCCAGAGGTGAAGGCCTTGCCCGCCTTGAGCTTGACCTGCTCATTTTCATACCGGATCCCCTTGCCTTTATACGGCTCAGGAGGCCGGACCCTCCTGACCACAGCGGCAAACTCTCCAACCAGTTGTTTATCTACTCCAGTGATCGTAATGTTGGTGGGCGAAGGCGCCTCCAACTCAAGCCCCTGGGGAATCGCCATCTCCACAGGATGACAGAAGCCGATCTGCAAAACGAGCTTCTTGCCCTGGACCTGCGCGTTGTAGCCAACTCCGATGATCTCGAGCTTGCGAGTGAATCCCTCGGAAACCCCCTGGACCATATTCGCCAGGAGCGACCGTGCCGTTCCGTGATAGGAGCGGGAAAAGGCTTCATCATCTGAACGAGTAACGACCACCTTGTCGTCTTCGACAGCGATAGAAACCTCGTCACGGAAATCGAAATCGAGCTTCCCCTTGGGGCCCTCGACAGCGATACGCGTACCACCCTCAACGCTGCTGGAGTTCACCTTGACCCCTGAAACAATCGGTATGGGTTTTTTTCCGATCCTGGACACGATCCTGATTCCTTTGAGTCACATTTCCCGGAACTGGCGGCCCCGCCGAGGGGCTGAACTGTCCGGTCTATACTTTATTTTTTCAAAGCGGAAGCGACAGAGGGCAGTCCCTCTCTCACCACACCTCACACAATACTTCACCGCCAATGCCGAGCTTCTTGGCTTCCTGTCCCGACATAACTCCCTGGGAGGTCGACACCACAGCGATACCGAGCCCATTGAGCACGTCAGGGAGATCCTTGGAAGACATGAACACTCGCCTTCCCGGACTGGAGACCCGCTGAATATGCTGGATCACTTTCTCACCATCCGGTCCGAACTTGAGCTGGATATCCAGAGTCCCCCGACTTCCATCCATCTGGGGGTCATAGTCCACGATGTAACCCTGCTCCTTAAAAATCTTCAGAATGCTCTTCTTGAGCTCTGAATACGGGGCCTTGACCTTGCGGGAACCGATCGCATTCGCATTGCGAATACGAGTCAGGAGATCCGCGATCGGGTCAGTCATGCTCATCGTGCTACTTACCTCTTTTAACCTAAATACTTACTCTGGAAAAACTTACCGTCCCAGAGTTTACCAGCTGGCCTTACGTACTCCAGGGATCTCTCCCTTATTCGCCAGCGTCCTGAAACAAATCCGGCAAATCTTGAATTTACGATAATACCCTCGTCTTCTTCCACAAAGCTGGCACCGATTATATTGCCGGCTGGAATACTTGGGTGTTCTCTGCTGTTTTACACGCCAGGATGTTTTTGCCATTTAGTTATTTCCTGAAGGGGAACCCAAAGAGCCCGAGAAGAACCTGGGATTCCTCATCCGTCGAACGATCGATCGTAAGGGTGATATTCAATCCCTGCACAAACTCAACTTCATCAATATTGATCTCGGGAAACACCATCTGCTCAGCAAGGCCGAGGGAATAATTCCCCGTCCCATCGAATGAGCGCGTCGGGAATCCGCGGAAATCGCGAATACGCGGAATAGCGAGACTGATCAGCCGATCGAGGAACTCGTACATCCTCGTACCGCGTAGTGTCACCTTGGCTCCGACCGCCACACCTTCGCGCAGCTTGAAGCCGGCTACCGAGGTCTTGGCCTGGGTCACCACGGGCTTCTGGCCAGCGATGATAGCGAGGTCTTTGACCGCGGCATCTATCCGCTTATTGTTCTCGATCGCCTTCCCGATTCCCATGCTGAGGGTAATCTTGTCCAGCCTGGGGACCTCGTTGACGTTCTTATAGGAGAACTGCTCAACGAGCTTGGGGACGAACTCTGTATTGTATTTTTCTTGTATACGGCTTTTCATTTGAGAGCCTTCACCCGAGCCGCTGCTCAGGGCAGAACCTCATTTGTTTTCTTGGAATAACGAACTTTACGACCATTTTCGAGCCGAAAGCCAACGCGAGTCGGCTTGTTTTCTTTGGGATCAAGCAGTTGAACTTTCGAAATGTGTAACGGACACTCTTTCTTCACCCTCCCCCCCTTGGGGTTCTCCTGGCTGCGCCGAATATGTTTGTAGCGCATATTGAGACCCTGCACCCACACACGGTCAGTCTCGGTGTCGATGCGGATCACGCGTCCTGTCTCGTTCTTGCTGGCGCCGGAGATAACTATGACCAGGTCGTTGCGTTTGAGATACATGGTTAGACGACCTCCGGGGCCAGGGAGATGATTCTCATATAATTCACCCTCAGCTCGCGAGCCACGGCGCCAAAGATTCTCGTTCCACGAGGATTACCATCATCGTCGAGTAGAACGACAGCGTTCCTGTCAAAACGGACATAGGTTCCATCTGCGCGGCGAATCATCTTCTTCGTCCTCACGATCACGGCGCGAACCACCGTACCCGACTTGATGTCGCTGGAGGGAAGAGCTTTCTTCACAGAGCAGACGATGATGTCGCCGAGACCGGCCACTCGTCTACCACTGCCGCCCAGGACGTGGATACACTGGACCATCTTGGCGCCCGTATTGTCCGCCACGTCCAGCTTTGTCTGCATTTGAATCATCTTACTGCTTCGTCCTTGGAATAACTGTCTACACCACCTTGGTGGATTTCTTCACTATCTCGATCAGGCTCCACCGCTTCGTCTTCGACAAGGGACGAACCTCTTCGATCCGAACCATATCGCCCAGGCCAGCCTGGCCTTCCTCATCGTGAGCCTTATAGATCGTCTTGCGCTGCATGAACTTGTGATAGGTACGATGCTTCTCGATCCGGACTACACGAACAGAAATAGTCTTATCCATCTTGTCACTGACAACCTCGCCAACGACGGTCTTGCGTTTCTTTTTGGCCTCAGCGCCAGGAGCTGCGGTGTCGGTCGTTGATTCTATGTCAGCCATTATGCTTCTCCCGGCTCTTCAGCCGAATCTTCGGAACCTTCATCTGTGCCATCCTCCACGGCCTCAGCCGCCGAGACGTCTTCGGCCTCTTCCGTCTCCTCAGGGACTCCCCCCTCTTCAACCACAGGCGTTGCGGAAGCTTCTTCTCCACTGAGCTCCTTCTCGCGAAGGATTGTCAGAAGACGGGCCCGATCTCTTTTCATCTCTCTGAAACTGCCTGAATTCTCCAACGGCTCACCCTTGGCCTGGAATCTCATATTCCAGATCTTGGCCTCGAGCTTGTCCGATTCTGAGCGAAGCTCAGCAAGAGGTAGTTCACGCATTTCCTTGGTATCCATCGCCGCCAAATCCTGTCTTATACTTTTTGTCTTCTCGGGACCATGCGAACGCAAACCGGCATTTTATGGGCGATTCGGTTCAGAGCCTGTCTTGCGAAATCCTCAGGGACGCCGCCGATCTCATAAAGAATCGTTCCGGGACGCACTACAGCAGCGTAATAATCCGGCTCGCCTTTTCCTTTTCCCATACGGGTCTCAGCCGGCTGAGACGACACGGGCTTGTCCGGGAAAATACGGATATAGACCTTTCCCTCACCATGGAGGAAGTGCGTCGCCGCAACTCGGCCTGCCTCTATCTGCCTGGCGCTGATCCAGCCGGCATCCAGGCTCTGAAGACCAAAATCTCCATAGACCACGTAGTTACCGCGGGTGGCCTTCCCTTTGGCGCGACCACGCTGCTGTTTGCGGTGCTTAACCCTTTTTGGCATCAGAGCCATGGCTCTTACTCTCCTGCTTATAGGGACCCAGGTAAATCCAACACTTCACGCCAATGGAACCATAGGTCGTGATCGCCTCGTAAAATCCATAATCAACGTTCGCCTGCAAGGTCTGCAGGGGGATCGAACCCTCATGATGCAACTCTTTGCGGGCCATATCCGAGCCGCCAAGGCGGCCCGAGAGCATAATCTTTACTCCCAGGGCACCCTTTTCCATGGCGCTGCGAGCAGACATTTTAATTGCCCGGCGAAAGGCTGAACGCCTGAGAAGCTGCTGTCCGATGTTCTCCGCGGTCAACTGCGCACTGAGCTCGGGATTGACCACCTCGCGAATCTCGAGCTTCACATCGACGCCGCCACAGATCTTCTGAAGATCTTCCTTGAGTTGGTCGACCTTGGCGCCCTTCTTGCCGATGATGAGGCCCGGGCGGGCACTATGAAGAATCACGTGCACCTGTTCGACATCTCGCTCGATCTCAATCTTGGGGATCGCCGCGGATTCGTAGTCTCTCTTGATGAACCGTCGGATCTTGTAGTCCTGCACGAGAAGATCTCCGAAGCTCTGCTTGTCGGCGAACCAACGCGAACTCCAGGTCTCGGTAATGCCGATCCTGAATCCAACTGGGTGTACTTTCTGTCCCATGTTCTACAGCCTTTCAATCAGCTTTCGCTGTCGCCTTCTTCTTCCGAATCTTCTGAAGCATCGGATTCCCCACCGGAATCCTCCTCTTCAGCCGCTCCAGTTTCGTCGGCGCCGCCATCTTCTTCGGAACTGTCTTCTTCGGAACTGTCCTCGGCTACCGCATCTTCTGAAGCCTCGTCTTCTCCGGCATCCGTCTCCTCGCCGGAATCGTTCTCTTCAACCTCTTCTTCAGCCACATCGACAGCGTCCCCTTCGGAGACGGCCTCCTCAGCCACAGCCTCTTCGGCGGCAGCTTCTTCGATGACGGCTTCCTCGGTTATTGTTTCTTCTACATCGGCGGTGGGCGCCGTTCCTTCGCTCTCTACCGCCGCGAGCGCGACGCTGAGATGACAGGAACGCTTGAGACGCGGAAAAGCTCTTCCCATCGACCTGGGACGCCAGCGCTTCATCGTCGCCCCTTCATCCGCATAGGCCTTATGGACAACGAGATTCTCTGACTCGACACCACTCATCTGAGCCGCATTGGCGATGGCGGATTCAAGTACCTTGCGAATCATCGGAGACGCCCTCCGATCGCAATACTCCAACCTGACCAGGGCCTTTTCCGCTTTCTGGCCGCGGATCAGGTCCATGACAAGGCGAGCCTTGCGCGCGGAGATCCTCGCATTGCGATGGCTTGCTTTGAAAAGGATTTCAGTTTCTGACTTTACCGCCATACCTCAATCCGCCTTATGCCTTGTTACCACTATGACCGCGGAAGATCCGGGTCGGGGCAAACTCTCCGAGCTTATGCCCTACCATATTTTCTGTAATATAAACGCTCCTGAAATCCCGGCCGTTGTGGACGAGAAATGTCTTGGAGACGAATTCCGGAATGATCGTACAGGCTCGAGCCCAGGTCTTGATGGGAGTGCTCGCGCCATCTCCCGCCATTACCTTCTTGTATAACTTCGGGTCCACATAAGGCCCCTTTTTCAGCGATCTACCCATAATTCGATTCGTTTACCTTCTGGTTTCCGGCCGCGATGGCCTCTCTACCGATTATTTCTTCTTACGTTTCCTGACGATGTTCTTGTTGGACTCTTTCCTGGGCGAACGGGTCTTGCCGCCCTTTGACAGCACTCCCGTCGGCGAACAGGGATGCCGTCCACCAGCCCTACGCCCCTCGCCTCCACCCATCGGGTGGGCAACAGGGTTCATGGCCGAACCGCGAACTGTTGGACGAATACCGCGCCAGCGATTTCTTCCAGCCTTACCGATCTTGATGTTCTGATGATCAAGGTTACCGACCTGGCCGATCGTAGCCTTGCACTTCATGTGGATCCTGCGAACCTCACCTGAAGGGAGAAGTACATTGGCATAGCTTCCCTCCTTGGCCTGGATCGTCGCCTGGACTCCAGCTGAACGCACCAGCTTTCCTCCCTGGCCGGGTCGAAGCTCGACGTTGTGGATCGGAATTCCGGGAGGAATCTTTTCAAGAGTCATGGTGTTGCCCACCAGGGGCTCCGCCATGTCGCCCGAAACGACCTCCTGCCCGACTGCGATCCCCTTCGGAGCAAGGATATAACGCTTTTCACCATCCTTGTAGTGGAGCAGAGCGATTCGACAGGTCCGGTTGGGATCGTATTCGATGGTGGCCACCTTCGCTGGCACACCCATCTTCTCCCGCCGGAAGTCGATCAGCCTGTACTTCGGCTTATGTCCGCCTCCGCGATGGCGACAGGTGATCCGACCCTGGTTATTACGGCCACCGGTCTTCTTGATCTTAACGACCAGGGACTTCTCAGGAGTCGTTCGCGTAATCTCGGAGAAATCCGAGACGCTGCCGAACCTGCGTCCGGGACTGGTTGGCTTGTATAGTCTGATTCCCATAGTTTCTTCTCAGCTCAAGGCGTCCCCTTAACCGGGAGGCCTGTTCCACTATCAGTAAATTTCCAGCTTGTCTCCGGCAGCGAGAGTGACAACGGCATGCTTCGTATCCTTGCCGTAGCCGACGCTTCTGCCGACCCTTTTGCGCTTACCCTTACGGTTCCTGACATTGACCTTCGTGACCTTCACGTCAAACAGGGTCTCAACCGCCTTACGGATCTGGATCTTGTTGGCACTCGGGTGAACCTCAAATACATAAGCATTGAGCACCTCGATACCGAAGGTTGTTTTCTCTGTAAGTATGGGGCGCAGCAATACGCCGTGGTCTGAAAGATTCATTCTTCTTCCTCGCCTCCATTATCCTCATCCGCAGCTTCT
>CAJWMA010000188.1 GCA_913042995.1 uncultured bacterium
ATTTTACCCATCGCAGATTTCGGAATTCCGGGCGGCCTCCCGCCCAGCGGGTGCTGCCGAGGACCTGAACCCCCCGATCTCCATAATAGGCTCTGAAACCAAGCAGATCGGCAACCTCCCAGGACTCGAGCCGCTTACTCGTCTCCTGGTGGATGAAATCATTCGGAGCAAGCCTGATCGTATGCCAGTCGCCCCCGCCCGGCAATTTGACAACCGTGACCGAATCACCCCTGCGGCGCCCCCTGTAACCTCTGAAAAAGTTCTCGGTGATAACGACAATCAGCTGGTTCGGTTTTTCCGTTCGCACCTCGAAGGCCAGGCTCTCGCCATCTCCTCCTCTCCACTTAGGATCGGTAATCTTACGGGTCCAGAGCTGCCAATGATGCGGGTTGTCGGCTGACAAGCGATACCAGTCCTGGAACCCGCGGGAAAAGTCATCGATCAACCGGCTCGGCTCATCCGTCGCTTGCACCCCATTCTCCTTCAATTCCCCGGGAGAAGCGGCCTTCAGCCTCGAGCTGATCGCGAAAGTGGAACTCGGACGTGAGAAGGGAACATCCACCGGCTGTTCCAGCCTGTAGTGGACGTTGGCGAAGGCGAACAGTGGCTGTTTGACTGAAAGAATCGGCAGCTCGGCTACCCAGGATGCTCCTTCCCGGGAAGCCATCGCCGTACGCCAGAACCGGGCGGGTGGATCGGGATCCACAGAGTACATGATGTCTACCTTCACAACCGGGCGAGAGCGCCCGGGAGTCACGATCAGCTTCGGAACCGTATCGAGAACCAGCCGCGTAGCGGGCAGCTGTGGAAACCTGAAGCCGCCCCTGAGATGCTGGTCCAGCCAGAGTGGACGAGTGACCGAAAACTCAGGCGTGAAACGATGGTTGAGATGAGGTGCGAAGGAGTACCGTACGTCCTTGTGCGGAATCAGAGCTCCGGTCCGGTAGGTATCATCCATGATCCCATGAAAATCATTTGTCGAGCCGAGCCAGAGGAGCGGAGCCTTGATTCGAGGAGCGTAGGATTGAAAACCGAGGGTTGCCCGGAACAACTCCACGTCTCCATTCGGAACCTGCCTTCTCTTCTCGGGCAGGAGCTCCCAGCTCACCGTCCGAAAGCCCTGCCCTCCCACGGAGGGAGCAGCCACCTTGACCCTGTCGTCGGTTCCAGCAACATAGACCGTCAGGTTACCTCCCATCGAATGTCCATAGACACCAAGACGCTCCCGATCGACTTCACGCTGCCGCTCCAGGAAGGTCAGCCCTCTCCTGCCCGCGATGGTCAGCAGGTACCAGTTGTTGTTCCTTGGAGACTGGAAGGCGTCGAGATACTTCTCTCCCGGCAACAGGTTGGAATAGCCGGGAACGTTCTTCTGGGTAGGATCAACCGCCCCCCAATCCGTGTTGGGCTCGCTCGGCATCGCGCCCTCCATCTCACGTCCTCCCCAATTGATGGAGAGACATGCGTAGCCCCGACGAGCGTAATACCTGACCTCATGAAGAAAGGCCCGCTGTCCGCCTCCATGCAGGTGTAAAAGACCCGGCAACCCCACCGCATCCCTGGGAAACCCGTAGAAGGCGGCTATTCGGGCAGCCCGGGTCTTGAAGGTGCCGATGTGAAAGGTGACGTAGCGCAGGACCAGCCCATCCTCTTCCCATTGCCGAACAATCCGAACATCCAGGGGCTCAGCGGCCGGATCCATCTCCGCCCAGAGAGCCTGCACGGATCCCGGGGAATCTTCTTCTGCTGGAGCGAAACCGGATATGAGCAAAAGACAGAAAAACGCCAATATGGGCGCTCTGCGGCCTCCTGTTCTCGCCATTACTCGAGCAGGTACGTAGGTTTTCATTCCATCGGCTTCGATTGTGTTTCAGCGGGGATGCAAGGCAGGATAGAACCCTTATCACCGACGAGTTCTCCTGTTAAACTGTTTTAGTAGATATTGCCTTTTGGACCAACACCAGAAAAGAAACTGCTCACGGAGAAGATTGACCCATGAGGTTTGAATTCTATTCGCTGATGGCCGCCGCCCTGATTTCACTGGCCTCTGCCACGGTGACAAACGCCTGCTCGGTGCCGGTGTTTCGCTATGCTCTCGAACGCTGGCAACCTGATACATTCCAGGCCCTGGTCCTGCACCGCGGCAGCCTGAGTGATGAGCAGAAAAAGCTCATCGACTCCTTCGATCGAAGTGAAGGGAAGAGGAGGGCCAATGTTGAGCTCGTAACCGTCGATCTCGATGCAGCCCCGCCCCCTGAGTTGCTCAGCCTGCTCGAAAAACAGAAGGAAACGGAGTTGCCCAGGATTCTCCTGATGCCTCCTCCCTTCACCGGGTCAGCGACGCCCCTCTGGTCCGGGAAGCTTGAAGACAAGACTTCACTGGCCAGCTTTAATGCGCAGGTAGATTCACCTGTCCGCAGAGAAACCGTCAAGCGACTGCTTGCCGGAGACTCGGCTGTGTGGCTCTGCCTTGAATCAGGCAATAAAGCGGCTGATGACAAGGCCTTCAAGCTGCTTGATGCCCAATTGGCCAAGCTTGGAAAAGAGCTGAAGCTCCCGGAGCAGACCCCTGAAGATCTCGAAGACCCCGACAGCCAGGTTCGATTCGAAAAACTCCCCGTCCGCATAGCCTTCTCAACAATACGCATATCCCGCGACAACTCCCAGGAGAAGGGGCTGATTGACCAGCTGATGAAAACCGAGGATGATCTCCTGGAAGAGAGCGGGAAACCGATGGTCTTCCCTGTGTTCGGGCGCGGCCGCGCCCTCTGGGCCTATATCGGAGCGGGAATCAATGAAGAGAACATCGCGGAGGCGGCCCAGTTCCTGATTGGACCATGCTCCTGCCAGATCAAGAGACAGAACCCGGGCTCTGACCTTCTCCTGACGGCCGATTGGGAAGGCTCCCTCGAAGGCCTCATCGAGACAAAGGATGTGGAGCTTCCCCCGCTCAGCGGCCTCGAGGGTTTCACGGTTGACGTTGACGACAGCGGCAGCAGCGAGGGAGAGACCGCCGCCGACGTAAAGCTCGTCGCCAAGACTCCGGAGGTTCCCATACCGACAGAGACGGCCTCCCCCCCAGCGACGACTCCCAGTGCTGAGAAGACCGATTCGCCGGCCGAGGCGCCGGCGGGCTCTGCCGACGGGGTCGTAGATGGAGCCAAGGCGCTCCAACGCAATATCATTCTCCTTGGGATTGCCGGATTCGCGCTACTGGCAGGCATTACCCTGCTCGTACGCAAAAAACAATAAACTCACCGGCCAGGCGGAACGTCCAATGAAGCTCCCACACCTGATTCTTCGCGAGATCGCCTTCCGGAAAATATCTTTCGCCGCAAGCCTGCTGGCAGTCTGCGCCTCAGCATGCTGCGTGGTCGCGTCCTTCGAGCTCTTGAAAGACCATGATCTCCGTACTGAGGAGATCCTGAAGGAAAAGAACCGCCAGGAGGCCGGGCGACTGAAAAAATACACATTGAGGCTGACAGAGCTCACTCGCAAGCATGAGGACGAAACCCGAAAGACCATGAAGAACCTCGGGTTTAATATCCTCATCCTCCCCCGGGATCAGAACCTCGCTGATCTCTACGCGGAAGACTTCGCCTCGAAGTACATGCCTGAAGAATATGTTACGCGCCTGGCCAACTCGAAGATCGTCACGGTAAACCACCTCCTGCCAAGCCTCACCCAGAAGCTCACCTGGCCTGAGAAGAAGCGCACAGTCCTCCTGATTGGAGTACGAGGCGAGGTGCCCCTCATGCACAAGGACCCCAAGAAGCCGCTTCTTGACGCGGTCCCCAAGGGAACCGTTGTGCTTGGACATGAGCTCCACCAGAGCCTTGGTCTGAAGGAGGGAGACAAGATCACCCTGATGGGAGAAGAGTTCAAGGTGCATAAATGCTACAAGGCCCGGGGGAACAAGGACGACATCTCGGTCTGGATCGACCTCTCCAAGGCTCAGCAGATGCTCAAAAAGGAAGGGAAGATCAACGCGATCCTCGCCCTTGAGTGCAATTGCACTGCTGATCGACTACCGATCATCCGTAAGGAGATCGCCGACATTCTTCCTGAGACCCAGGTCATCGAGAGAGGAACCAAGGCGACCGCCAGGGCCGAGCAACGCATGGCCGCCCGGCGGCTTGCGGAAGGCACCCTGGCCACGGAAAAAAAACGGACAGCTGAGACCCTCGCGGCCAGCAGGAAAGAGCGGAGCGCCCACAAGGCCGAGCTCGAGTCCTTTACCGCAACACTCATTCCGCTTGTCCTTGCCGGCTGCGCCCTGCTCATCGGGCTGCTGGCTTTCCTCAATGTCCGCGATCGACAGGCAGAGATCGGGATCCTGCGCGCGATCGGCCTGAAGAGCTCCCAGGTCTACGCTATCTTCCTCGTCAAGGCGTTCTTCATCGGAGTCATCGGCTCCCTGGCCGGGTTGCCCCTGGGACACCTGATCGCCAGCCAGGCCGCAAAGAGTTCGGCGGCGGCGCAGGGCGAACTGCTGGCAGCTGGCGGAAATCTATTCCTGCTCGTGCTGGTGACGACCCCCCTGGTCACCTTGCTGTCAAGCTGGGTTCCCACCCTGATCGCAGTGCAGCAGGATCCCTCGAGCACCCTGCGTGAAACATAGGGAACTCGGGGGATTCAGACTGCCCGGCGCACCAGGCCTCTCGTGTTGAGATAGTCGAAGAGGAAATCGCCCATACCTGTGCTGGTATCGACAAGCAGGCGCTCGACCTTATTGGCCTGGCAGATCTCCTCGAAGCGGTCATTGAAACGATTGAGAGCCGCGAGATAGGCCTTCCTGAGTTCGGAGGGCTGCATGAGAATCTCGTCAGGGATCTCGAGCCCGATGAACTTGATCATGCCATCAAAGTTGAAGGCCAACTCATCATGATGGAGAATCTGGAAGAGGACCACCTCGTGTTGTTGGTACCTCAACCTCTGCAGCACCTTCTCCAGATCATCAAGATCGGTGAAGAAATCACTGAAGATCATGATGATCTCTCTCCGTCCTGTACGGCCGGCTACCTCGGAAAGACACTCGGCCATATCGGTCTTTTCCTTGGGCTCGATCTCATCGAGATGCTCAGTCATACGCTGGACCTGGGCCATCGAGTTGCCGGGCGGAACATAGCCGCAGATCTTATCATCAAAGGTCGAGAGGGATACACGGTCGCTCTGCTTGATGATGGAATATCCCAGGGTCGTCAACATCTGGGCGGCGTAGAGCATCTTCTGTTGCTGCTCCTCGCCGTAGCGCATCGAGGCGCTGACATCCAGCACCAGGTGGGCGGTGAAGTTGGTCTCCATCTCGTATTGCTTGATGAAGTACTTGTCCCGCTTGTAAAAGACGCGCCAGTCGATGTGACGGGTATCGTCGCCGATCACATATTCCCTGTGACCGGCAAACTCAACGGCAAATCCATGCAGCGGAGATTTATGCGCCCCGGCCAGGTTTCCCATGACCAGACCGCGGGGCTTGACCGGGGTCCCCTGGACCTTCCCCAGGACCTCCGCATCGATATAGCGTGATAGTATGCTCTTTGCCATCGTTACCTGCCTCAGGCAGCCGGCTGCTCGTATTCGACTTCCGTTCCGGAAATCGAGTCAAGCAACATATCAATCAGTGCCTCGTTATCGAGTCCCTGCGCATGGGCAGCGTAATTGCTGGCGATTCGATGACGCAACGCAGGCTTCGCCACGGCGTCAACATCCTCCACGGTAGCGTGATACCGGCCATAGAGCAGCGCCCTTGCCTTCGCGCAAGTCACCAGGGTCAGTATTCCCCTGGGCCCGGCTCCCCAATCGATCCAATTATTGATGAACTCGGGAGCGCCCTCCGCGCCGGGGCGAGAAGCCCTGACCAGCGCGTGGGCATAGCCAAGCACCTGGTCACTGACCGGCACCCGGATCACGAGATTCTGGATCTCGATAATCTGCTTATCAGTCATGACGGGCTTGATTCCACCGAGATCTCCAGTCGTTACCCGCCTGGCAATTTCCCATTCCTCTGCGCCGGAGGGATAGTCCACCTTGATATAGAGGAGGAACCTGTCCAACTGCGCCTCGGGAAGGGGATAGGTCCCCTCCTGCTCCAGTGGGTTCTGGGTCGCCAGCACAAAGAAAGGATCCGGAAGGCCATGAACCGTTCCGCCCGCACTCACCTGCCGTTCCTGCATCGATTCAAGCATGGCGGCCTGGGTTTTCGGAGGGGTCCGGTTGATCTCATCCGCGAGAACCATATTCGCGAAGATCGGTCCTTGCAGGAACTTATACTCACGATTCCCCGCCTTGGATTCCTGGATGATGTCAGTTCCAGTCACATCACTGGGCATGAGGTCGGGCGTGAACTGAATCCTCTTGAAGCTGAGCTTCAAGGACTCCGCGATCGAGCTGATAAGGAGGGTCTTCGCCAAGCCGGGAACTCCCTCGAGAAGGGCGTGTCCGCGCGCGAACATGGAAATCAGCACCTGCTCAATCACCTCATCCTGACCAACGATGACCTTGGAGAGTTCATCCTTGATCTTGTTATACGACTCTTCACATTTCTTTACCGCAGCGACATCCTTGCTGGGAATCTTTGCGTCAGCACTTGCCATCATTCTATCTCCTGATACTCCGTCCTTAGAAACGCTCGTTTACTTCAACAATGCCCCGCCTCAATCGATACTCTCGAAATAGCGGCGAAGCCTTTCCCTGTACCCTCTCGGCGCAGGCCGACGCGCACGCGCATTGATGGCCTTTCGCAAAGAAGGAGGCAGCTTGCTAAACCATGCTGCTGTTTTCAATTTCCTGTTTTGATTGTTTACGTCGCGGGCACCGGCATTCGGGGTCCGACTGTCAGCCTGCTGGATCTTATCAATGATCTCGAGAGGCCCATCCTTTACACCCTGGTTCTCCGCGAAACTTCCACCCTTTGAGCTGCCTCCACCCTTCCCGGAAGGAGAGGTCTGTCCCGGCTGCTGGCCCTGGCCTTGACCCTGACCCTGGCCTTGACCCTGGCCTTGACCTTGACCTTGACCTTGGCCTTGACCTTGTCCCTGACCCTGGCCCTGGCCTTGACCTTGTCCTTGACCTTGACCTTGACCCTGGCCTTGACCTTGACCTTGACCTTGACCTTGACCTTGA
>CAJWMA010000189.1 GCA_913042995.1 uncultured bacterium
GGCGACGATGCTGGCGGCGACGACGATGCCTTCGGGGCCAATATCGAATAGGGCGGCCTCCTTTCGAGGTGGGTCGGCGCAGTTCATCGCGAAGAGCTTTCCGCCTGGGGCGGGACGGCGAAGCTGTGTCTTCATTTTCCCTTGCCGTTGATAAGTTTCTCCCGGCGTGCTTTCTGCTGTGGCGACTTGGTAAGATATGCGCTTCAACTGAAACACCACCTCGAGGAGCGACCAATGAAAGCCTGCCTAATTACAGCCTTGCTGTCGGGCCTGTTGATCACGTCACCTTCATCCGCGGAGACCGGATGGGGGCGGCTTCGCGTTCCGGGTTTCTGGGAAGCCGAGCACGGGGGAACCATCAAGAGCCACGATGGCTACGCCTGGTACCGTTGTTTTGTGGAGGTGCCCGCGGCCTGGAAAGGCGGCGCCCTGTCGCTGAGTCTTGGCCGAATCGATGATTGCGATGAGACCTATTTCAACGGCAATCGAGTTGGTGGAATGGGCTCTCTAAAGCCCTATCGGACGGCCTCGGAAATGGACAGGCGCTACGTTGTTTCACCCACACAGGTAAACTACGGCGGCTACAATCTCATCGCAGTGCGCGTCTGGGATGGCGGGGGCGCCGGAGGCATTTCCTCGGGGCCCTTGTCTCTGGGAGGGGAAGCCGGGAGCCTGGTTCTCAATGGCAAGTGGGAATTTCGCATCGATGACGATCCAGCTTTCTCGAAGTGGCCGCGTGACAAGGCCGGGGCGCGGGACAGCGCCGTGGCGGCCAGCTTCCTCCGCGGCGCCGGAAAGGCCTTCGGCAAAGAGCCCGATTATTCACCGCTTGCCGGAACCCGCGCTCTCAAGATGACGGGCGATCTGGCCGCTCACGTGGTTGCCGGCGCGGATCGATTTTTCCTGGGCGAGCTGGCCAGGTCGGTTCAACGCCGCGGGAGGTTCTGGAATCGCGATAAGAGCTCGCCAGAAAAATACAACGCCTCTATTTCAGCTAACCGCGCCCGCCTGGCGCATATTCTGGGTGTTCGTGATTCCCGGGTGCCGTTTGATGGGCCTGAGCTGATCGCCAGTACGGCTCGTCCGGCGCTGGCGGGCAAGGGAAAGACCTTTGAGGCCTTCGCGGTGCGGTGGCCGGCCTTTGGGGATGTAAACGGCGAGGGACTGCTCCTGGTCCCTGCCGGAAGGCCCGCGGCCGCGCACATCATCGCGATTCCGGATGCCGGGCAGACGCCTGAGATGATTGCGGGCCTCAGCGAGGGAATAGAGGCCGGATCGCAGTTCGCCCGCCGCCTGGCGGAAAGCGGCTGCGCCGTTCTCATACCGACCATCATCAATCGGGACATCTCCCGCCGCCGTCTGACCAACCGGGAGTTTCTCTACCGGTCGGCGTTTGAGATGGGGCGCCACCTTGCCGGCTACGAAGTCCAGAAGGTGCTGGCGGCAGTCGACTGGATCGTAAAGGATTCGGGAGAAAAAGATCCCTCCATCGGGGTGATCGGCTGGGGGGAGGGCGGCTTCCTCGCTCTCTTCGCAGGCGCCCTTGACACCCGCATCGACGCGGTCTGCGTCAGCGGCAGCTTTGATGAGCGGGAGGGGGTCTGGCAGGAACCGATCGATCGCAATGTCTTCGGGCTGCTCGAACAATTTGGAGATGCCGAGCTGGCCGCGATGGTCGCGCCCCGCGGCCTGACGGTCGAGGCCGCACGCGGCCCGCGGGTTGTCGTTCCACCGGGAACCGGCGGCGGCCCCGGGAAGCTTGAGACCCCGGCGCTCGCTCGTGTGCGCCGGGAGTTTGCGCGGGCAGGCCGGCTCGTAGAAGGGCTCGAGTCACCCCGCGGATTGAAGCTGGTCCTCAGCGGAGATGGCACCGGTCCCTTCGGCTCCGCCCCGGCCCTGGAGTCGTTCCTGGGGCAGCTTCACCCGGACCTGGGGCTTGCGGCCGATGCCGGGGGGGCGGTCTCGCAGGCAGCGGTCGACGCAGCCAGTCGTCATGCTCGGCAGATGCACGAGCTCGATCGTCACAACCAGTGGCTCCTTCGCGAGAGTCCCTATGTTCGTGACGAGTTCTTCAGGAAGGTTGATTACAGCTCGCTGGAGAAATACGCGCAAACCATCGAGCCCTACCGGGAGTTTTTCTACGATGAGGTGATCGGCCGCTGCGAGTACAAGCTTCAGCCTTTCAACGCCAGGAGCCGCAAGAGCCACGAGGGCGCGAACTGGACGGGCTACGAGGTTGTTCTCGATGTCTTCGAGGGAGTGGTCGCCTACGGCCTGCTCTTATTGCCCAAGGATCTGCGTCCCGGTGAGCGCCGGCCGGTGGTGGTCTGCCAGCACGGGCTCGAGGGGCGCCCCCAGTCCGTGATCGGCCAGAG
The DNA here is from genome assembly GCA_913042995.1 of uncultured bacterium. Lineage (GTDB taxonomy): Bacteria > Planctomycetota > UBA8108 > UBA8108 > UBA8108 > UBA8108. The sequence goes on from CAJWMA010000189.1 coordinate 2,376, forward strand.
GGATTTTGGTCCCTACAAGGCCTTTGCGGCATCGCTTGCCAATCGCGGCTTTATCACCTTCGCCCCCCAGAATCTCTACATTGGCCAGGACCGGTTTCGTACGCTCCAGCGCAAGGCGAACCCGGTCAAGAAGACCCTCTTTTCGATCATCGTGCCGCAGCATCAGCAGATCGTTGACTGGCTGGAGACCCAGCCTTTTGTCGACCCGAAACGAATCGCCTTCTACGGGCTCTCCTACGGCGGTAAGACGGCGATGCGGGTTCCTCCGCTGGTGAAGGAGTACTGCCTGTCGATCTGTTCAGCGGACTTTAACGAGTGGGTGTGGAAGAACGCCTCCACCCGAAGCCGCTACAGCTATGTCTGGACCGGGGAGTACGAGATCTTCGAGTTCGACCTTGGCAGCACCTTCAACTACGCCGAGATGGCGCGCCTGATCGCGCCGCGTCCGTTCATGGTCGAGCGGGGACATTTCGACGGCGTAGCTCCGGATGAGACCGTAGCTTATGAATTCGCGAAGGTTCGGTTTACCTACGCGGCGCGGCTGGGAATTGGCGATCGCTGCGAGCTCGAGTGGTTCGTAGGCCCGCATACCATCAACGGCAAGGGCACCTTCGATTTCCTGCACAGGCATCTCGACTGGCCTAAGAAATAAGGGCCTGGCGGACCCGCTCTATTCGACGATCACCTTCGCGCTCGAGCTGCGGCCGAAGGTTTCCGGCTGGTACATCTCCTCGGCTTTCGCCGGGGGGACGACAAAGGTGCCGGGAGTCGTAGCCCGGGCGACGTAGGAATAGGAGTGCACGCCGGCCCAGACCAGCGAGGAGAAGGCCTCGGCCCTGTCGTCACGCAGGTTCTGATGCTGGTACCAGGTTCCCCTCCGCCACCAGCCCCCGCGCCGGGGTGTGATTCCGACAGGGGGAGGCGTGGGCTGGCCGCCTGTGACCGCCAGGGCCGGGTTGAGCGGCTCGAGTCCGGCGGGGAGAGGGTCGGTGAGAGCCACGTGGTAGCGCCGAGCGGGAGCGACCATCGTGACCACCGCGCGGACCTTTGCGCCGAGCTTGATTCTCCAGGAGCCGTCCTTCTCGCGTTGGACGTCGCCGGGGTCGTCGATCGCTTCGTAGCGCCGCTGAATGGTGAAGCCATGATCGCTCGGCTCGAGCTCGAGCTTCGCCGGGGCGTAACGAAGTCCAAGGCGGTAGTAGAGCCGGCCCTTGCCCTCCTTGCTGAGGACAAGGCTCTTCTTCTTTTCCAGGTGGGTCATTGGAATCGAGATGTGATGGTAGTCGGTATTGCGGCCTTCGAATTCATGCTGGCCCGCGAAGTTTTTTCCGAGCCAGGCCCGCGCCACGAAGTAGGGCTCGTCGGCCTCGAAGACCTGGAAGTAGCGATCAAGGCTCAGGAGCACGAAGGCGTTTTCCTGGGTGTTTCCCCAGCGGCCCCTGACCCGGTGGGCCAGCAGCCCCTTGACCAGCTTGGGCACCAGGTCGCTCTGGGGATTGGTATTGATCATCGCCTCGAGGATGATGGCATCGGTTCGCCTGGAGGAGTGCAGCAACAGGTGCGCGCCGTCGGCATAGGAGGTTGTGAACTGGGCTGTCGACGCGGTCTCGACAACAAGCTGTCCGAAGCGTTTGAGGGTCGCCTCGCGCAGCTTCCGAGATTCCGGGTCGCTGGCGAGGACTGTCAGCAGCCATCCGGCAGCCTCCAGCGGCATCTCTTTCCGCGGCGTGTCTCCGAGCAGCAGGCGAGCGGCCGTGAGGATGTTCTTTCCGGGACCCTTCTTGCCGGAGAGAGCCTTGGAGACATAGAGGCTGTAGGCCTTGATCGTCGTCCGGCACATCCTGGGGTATTCCTTCGGAATGTGCTTGTCGATATTCAGCAGGTATTGCTGGGCGCGCCGGACCATGACCTCGGGGACGGTGAAGTCTTTCTGGCGAGCCCGGGCGAGGGCGTGGATCACGTGAACACTGAGGTAGGGGTTCGACCGGTACTTCCTGTTCCACCAGCCGAAACCGCCATCGGGATATTGGAGGCCCTGGAGCCTTTTGATGTCCCGGCCCACCGCGGCGATCAGCTCCTTGGCGTTCGGCAGCCCCTCGGCCTTGAAGGCGGCCAGCACATCGCGAAGCGCCGCGGTAACGAGCACCCGGGAGGCGACCTGCTCGGCGCAGCCGTAGGGATACTTCGCGAGGTAGAGATACGCGTCGGTCAGGGCATGGAGGGTCGTTGAGGAGGTCGTGATCTCGAGGCCGCCGAAACCCGGAACCACGTTGGCGGGAGCGGCCACAGCCTGTACGACGGCGTTCTGGCCGGGTTGGGATCCATCGATCTGTCCGTAGGTGGCGAAGGCCTCGGTCGTCGCGGGGGTCCAGACGGGGAGCTCGACATCGGCGGCGTCGGAGAGCTTGCCGCTGACGGCGGCGACCTGGAAGCGCGCGGTTCCCGGCAGCACGGCTGCGACGGGAAAACGAACCTCGGCCCGGTCAGAGGCGGGGACGGTGATCTTCCTGCCGGCTCCGTCGAGCAGCTTGATGTTGGCGCCGCGCAGCGCCACCTGGACCTCGATCGGTTTCGCGGTGCGGTTTTGTATGACCACCGGCAGCTCGCAACGGTCGCCGTAGTTCAGGAAGCGGGGGGCGGAGGGCCGAACCATCAGCGGGAGCTCCGCCGTGATGGAGCTCTCCCCGGAGCCGAACTGGCGAGAGCCGGCGACCCCCACCGCCATGATGCGATAGCGTGTCAGGCTGTCGGGGAGCTTCAGCTTGACCTGCGCGGTCCCATCTGCGTCGGTCGGGAGCTTCGCGGCGAAGAGCGCCAGGGCGCTGAAGTTGCTGCGCATGGAGATGGCTTCAGCGCCGCCGCTCGCTTTGTCCGAGGCGCCGAAGGATGCGGCGTTTGCCATCATGCCCCTCTTCGCGGATCTCATCCTCATACCCCCAGCCCGACCGCCAGGGGCTCCCAGCTGCATTTCGTCCGCCATCATCTCCACTGCTGCGGTTTCCTGTCCCGCCTCCCGCAGCGCCAGCCGCTCAACGAATTCGCGCAGCTGTACGTAGCTGCGGAACCTGTAATCCCGGACCCCATCACCCCGGTTCCTGTAGAAACTCTGCAGGGGGTTGGCGAGCTTGTAGCCTGTGAGCGCGAGAATCGCCTCGTCGACGACCACGACGGCCACCTCCGCGTCCTTAACGGGTTTGTTGTTGGCATCGTGGACCTCCACCTTGACGAAGGTCTCGCCCCCCGGTATGAGCCGGTCCGCTCCCGGGGTCGCCTTGACCGCAAGGGTGCGGGAGTAGGGCGGCACCTTCAGCGCCAGGCGCCCGGAGGCGTAGGCGGGCCGGCCGGGCAATTTTTTGTCGGGTTTGCCGCCGGGACCGATGCGTTTCGCCGAGCCGACCAGGTCGATCTGGACCGAGACCCCGGGGACCATGTCTTCGCGAATGGGGATCTCGATGGTGTGGGTTCCCTTCGCGATCCGCAGCCTGCGGGTCTCGACGATTCCCGAGCGCCGCAGCGTGATCACGGCCTCAGCCGGAGAGAAGGGCAGCTGGGCGAGCACCCGGGCGGTTTCTCCCGCCTTGTACTCTTTCTTGTCGGGGACCAGGGTGACCGCCTCCTGCTCGAGCCGGCGGTTTTCCGGGCGCTTTTCTCCCGCGACCCAGAGCGTCAACTGGCTCTGGTTTTTTCTTTTCTTCTCATCGGAGATGACGGCGCGCAGCAGGTACGATCCGCCGGGCAGCCCCGCGAAGCGTGCCGCAACGGCCTTCTTTGCCGAGGTCATGTTTTTCCGGGCGGCAATCTCCTCTTTCTGCAGCCACGCGCCTTTTTCCTGGACCCACCGTTGCCGGATACAGAGGAGCTCGAAGGCCCGGCCATCCATGAGTTTGCCATCGATGTCGGTGACAATCGCCTCGATCTCCAGCGGCTTTCCTTCATCGACGAAGGTCTTCTCGCTGCGGAGCCCGACATAGAGGTCCGCCGGATGTACCAGGATCGTCGTTGAGGAGGCCCAGGTCTGGCGATTTACATCGCTGACGCTCGCCCTCGCCTCGACGCTGGTGGGGCGCGGCGGGGTGACCGCCTTGAAGTTGATGCCGAGGCGGTGCAGCCCCAGGCCATCGGTCTTCCCGGCAAAGGTTTTGCTTGTCGGGGCGGAGCGGCCGCCGAAGAGAAAGCCGCCACGGTGGTCGTCAAAACGCCACCAGGGCACCCAGGTTCCAAAGGTGAAATCGCCATGGCCGGGTGGGGAGTAGCTGGCGGGCGTCTGGGTGACGACCCAGCTTACCGGGGCATCGGGAAGGGGTCCGCCGGCATAGTAGGCGGCCGTAACCGTCGCGGTCGCCTGGCCGAGGACGATGTGAGGTCCGGGGCTCTTTTCGGCCTTCACCTCGAACTCCGGCCGGCGGAACTCCTGGACCTGGAACCCGTGTCCGTGTTGTCCCGGGCTGCGGCCGGCGACGCCGAGAAAGGCGAAGGAGACATTGGCGTAGCCGAGATTGACCTCGAGCGGCAGGCGGAACGAGAGATTGAAGCCGCCAAGCTCGCTGAGCTTCAGCTCACCCTTGGCGAGCTCGTTGCCGCGCGGGCCGCGAACCTTGTAGGAGAGCCTGCGCAGACCTTTCGGCAGCGGCTCCAGGTCTCCGCCAATGGAGTTGACGACCCTGCGGACCCAGCCCTTGATCCTGACCTCTTCGCCGGGGCGGTACATGCCGCGGTCATCGAAGACATGCCAGGCGTAGGAGTCCG
>CAJWMA010000190.1 GCA_913042995.1 uncultured bacterium
TCCGAGGAGACCGACACGCTCTTCTTCGGAGAGGGCGATGGGTTCTTTGATGACAACACGCTTCGAAGCGGCCTGGGAAAGCCGACCTTTGACCCGCTCGGCTTCGGCACCCGCCTCTTTGACTACGACCTTGACGGGGATCTCGACATCTACGTCACCCGGGGCCATATCCTGGACAACCTCGAAGCCCTCCACCCCGGAACCCGCCTGCGCTACGCCCAGCCCGACCACCTGTTCCAGAACGACGGAAAGGGCCGCTTTACCGACGTCTCAGAAAGCTCCGGCTCCTGGTTCAAAAAGAAGCTCGTCGGCCGCGCGGTCGCGACAGCCGATTACGACTCCGATGGAGACCTGGATCTCTTTATCGTCAACTCGGGCCAGGAATGCGCGCTCCTTGAAAACAGGGCTGAGCGAAAGGGCAGCTGGATCGGAATTCGCCTGCAGGGAACACCTCCCTGCAGCCGCGATGCCGTCGGCTCGCTCATCACGCTGAAGACCGGCGGGGGCGTTCGGCGAGTCGAGGTTCGCAGCGCCCAGAGCTACATGGCCGCGGGCGACCCCCGCGTCATCCTCTCCCTCGACAAGGGGACAGCCAAGGCTCCCCCGGTCGAGGTGCGCTGGAGCGACGGCCTGAGAGAGCGCTTCAACAATCTCCAGTCGGAACGCTACCACCTGCTCGTTCGGGGCAAGGGAGAAATACTCGGCGGGTGAAGCCTACTTGCGTGAGCGCTTCTTTGCCGCCTTCTTCTTCGCGGGCTTTTTCTTCGCCGAAGCCTTCGCGGAGGTCTTTTTCGCCGCCTTCTTCTTGGCGGGTTTTTTCTTGGCCTTCTTCTTCTTCGCCTTGGGCTTCGATTGGTTTTCGGGACGCAGTTTGCGCACCTCTTTTCCAATCCGCCACATCTCAGACTCGCGGACCTCCTTGAGCTCCGCCTCGAGACTCTCGCGGTAGTCCTCTTTCGAGTTCACCCGCAGCACCCGGCGGGTCTCCGAGCCGTCGGCCACCTTGCCGTAGAGCTGCTTGAAGACAGGCTTCGAGCACTTCTTGAAGCGTTTGTACCAGTCGAGCGCGCCGCGCTGGGCGGTGGTCGAGCAATTGGCGTACATCCAGTCCATGCCGTTCTCGGCGATGAGCGGATAGAGACTCTGGGTCGCCTCTTCGACCGTCTCGTTGAAGGCCTCGGAAGGCGAGTGCCCCTTCTCGCGAAGCACCTCGTACTGGGCCAGCCAGAGACCGTAGATCGCGCCCATGAGAACGCCGCGCTCACCGGTCAGATCACTGTAGACCTCCTTCTTGAAGGTGGTCTCGAACAGGAAGCCGCTGCCGATGGCGATCCCCAGGGCGATGCAGCGCTCCCGGGCGCGCCCGGTGAAGTCCTGGTCGATGGCGAAGCTCGAGTTGATGCCGCGCCCCTCGAGAAAGAGCCTCCGCACCGTGGTGCCGGAGCCCTTTGGAGCCACGAGGATCACATCGACGTTGTCTGGAGCGATCACGCCGGTAATGTCTGAATAGGTCACACTGAATCCATGAGAGAAATAGAGGGCCGAGCCCTCCTGCAGGTTATCGCGAATGACCGGCCACTGGTCCTTCTGCCCGGCATCGCTGAGCAGGTACTGGACCACCGTTCCGCGCCTGACCGCCTCGGGAATATCAAAGAGAGTCTTGCCCGGCTTGAGGCCGTCCTTCTTGGCCAGCTTCCAGCTGGGGCCGTTCTTGCGAACACCCACGATGACCTTGACGCCGTTGTCGCGCATATTGTGCGACTGGCCGCGGCCCTGGACTCCGTAGCCGATCACGGCGACCGTCTCCTTGCCGAGAATCTTGCGCAGCTTGGCCGGCGGGAAATCCGTCCGCTCAACAATCTTTTCCTTCACTCCGCCGATGGATAAGGTCTTCATCTGGACTTGTCACTCCTGCGTTTTGTCTTTTCTTCTTCATGCGCCGTTCCACCGGTAGAACCTCTCGATGCGAACGGCATGCAAGCTGACTTTTATAGCTTATTGAGCCCCTGTGTGCAATGAAGTCGTCGTAAAGGGCCCGCAGCACGGCTCTGGGTTTCGGGCCCCGTATTTGTTATCCTTTTGCCTCATGAAACCAACGAGCCGGCTTCCTATCTGCCTCCTGGCCATTCTCTGCTGGCAGTTTATCAGCCCCGCCAGCGCCCCCGGCGGAGAGCTGGATGATGAGATCGCCGCGATCATGAAGCGCCCCCTGTTCAAAGGCAGCTCCTTCGGGATTCTCGTCACCGAGCTCAGGGGAGGGCGAATCGTCTATTCTCATCGCCCGCTCGCCCTCCAGGCCCCGGCCTCCACCACCAAGCTGGTCAGCTGCGCCGGCGCCCTGGGCCTTCTCGGAAAAGACTTCCGCTTCCACACCCGGGTCATCAGGACAGGAGAGCTGGAGAAAGGAGTGGTGAATGGCGACATCGTGCTCATCGCCAGCGGCGACCCCAACCTCTCCCAGCGCCCCGACAAGAACGATCGCCTGCGTTTCGTCGACCGGGACCACAGCTACGCCGGCTTCAGCGAGGCCGACCTGGTCCCCGGCGATCCCCTCCAGGTGCTGCGCAAGCTGGCGGAAGATGTCGCGGGAAAAGGAGTCACGGAAATCAAGGGTGACGTGGTCGTCGATGACGGCCTCTTCAAGGAGACCACGGATTCCTTCGTCGGCCGCTTCAGCGCCATCTGCATCAACGACAACCTCGTGGATTTCACCATCCGCCCCGGAGGCAAGGCCGGCGACAAGGCTGTTGCCTCCTGGCGGCCGAACCTCTCCCCGGTGAAGGTCATGATCCAGGCGCGAACAGTCGAGGCAGGCGGCACACGGCGGCTATGGGTCGAAACGACAGACGGACCCGCCTCCTTCGTCGTCAAGGGCACGATCCCGATCGACTCGAGCTCAACAGTCCGAGTCGGCAGGTTCGCCAACCCCGCCATCTCTGCGGCCCACCTCTTTGCCGCTCTCCTGGAAAACGAAGGGATCAAGATCAACGGCGGACGCCAGCAAGCGGTGTTCGGCCCGACGGTCTACAAAGACTACGATGAGGTCGCCCGGCACATCTCCCCGCCCTTCTCCGAATCCGTCCGCGTTACGCTCAAGGTAAGTCACAACCTGCACGCCACGATGTACCCGGTGCTCATCGGAGCCCTCAAGGGCAAACGCGGCAACCGGGCCGGCGGCTACGGAGCCATCAGCGATTTCTTTGCCGCCGGAGGACTGGACGTAAACTCTGTGTTCCTCAACAGCGGCTCGGGCGGCGGAAGATCCGACTCGCTCTCGGCGCGTTTCCTCGTGGATCTTCTCCACTTCATGGCGAAACGAAAAGATTTCGCTCAATTCTTCGACGCCCTCCCCATCGGAGGAATCGACGGAACCATCTCGGCCCGGTTCAAGAACTCCCCGCTCTGGGGACGAGTGCGAGCCAAGACAGGAACCCTGGTCTACAAGGGCTCCTTCAATAACCAGTGGATCTACCTGTCCAAGGCGCTCTCCGGCTACATGGACCTGCGCACCCCCGACAGGCCCGATGACATGCTCTGCTTCACCATCCTCATCGGCAACACCGTCACTCCAGACCGCAGCCGCGGCGTCAAGGAGCTCTTCGGAGCCCAGGAGGACATCCTCAAGGCCATCGAACGACACTGGAACAAGCCGGCGCGCGCGAAACGCTGAGCCTGATTTACACCTCGGCACCAACCCGGAGCCTGTGGTAAGTTCTCTGGAAATGAGAGCGCATCGCATCTTCTCAATCCTGTTCCTCCTCATCGCCAGCTGGTCGCTGCCGCTCAGGGCGCAGGAGCCCGCAAACCGACCGGCCGACTTCCGGACAACGTTCGACAGCGACCGCCCCCTTCTCCCCATCCGGGACAAGGACAACCGGATGCTCCCCCCCGGGCTGGCGACGGTCACGATCGAGGCTCTCGATGGCTCCGGAGACCTGATGGAGGAATTTTCCGGCAGCGCCCGGATCCAGGGCGCCTCGCGCGATGGCAAGAAAATTGAAACCGCCGGCCCCTTCTCCAAGGGGGTCTTCAGGCTCGAAAACTTCGAGATGGCCAACGGCAGCTTCTTTGTCGAGAACAAAAAAGGGTTCACCTACAAACCTGTACTGCCCGGCTGGCTCACCCTGCTGCCGCCGCTGACGGCCATCATCCTGGCCTTCCTCACTCGGCAGGTGCTGGTGGCGCTCTTCTGCGGCGTCTGGGTGGGAGCCTGCTTCTCCTACAGCCTGCACCCGGTGAGGTCGTTTCTCTACTCCATCGACACCTACATCGTCGGGGCTTTGTCCGACACCGACCACGCCATCGTGATCCTGTTCAGCTTCGGCCTCGCGGGAACCATCGGCGTCATCACCTACATCGGAGGCATCCGGGGAATCGTCGAGATTGTTTCGACCTGGGCCAGGGGACCCAGGAGCGGCCAGGTCGCGACCTGGTTCCTCGGGCTCTTCATCTTCTTTGACGACTACGCCAACTCCCTGATCATCGGTAACACCATGCGCCCCTTTACCGACAAGGTGCGGGTCAGCCGAGAGAAGCTGGCGTTCATCGTCGACTCGACCGCCGCCCCGGTCGCCACGATCGGCGTCATCTCCACCTGGACAGCCTTCCAGATAGGCCTGATCTCCCAGGAAGAAAGCCTCAAGGAGCAGATCCGCGACCCCTACCTCTTCTTCCTCGAATCGATTCCCTACAGCTTCTACAGCATCCTGACACTCTTCCTGGTGCTCATCTGCGGCCTGACGCTGCGGGACTTCGGCCCCATGCGCGTGGCGGAAGAGCGCTGTCGCAAAACCGGGAAGGTGCTTCGCGATGGAGCCAAGCCCCTCTTTGACGACACCATGGCCCAACTGGGCGACGCCGATGACCTCAAGCCGCGCTGGATCAACGCCGTCCTGCCAATTACCTGTGTTATCGCCTTCACCCTTATTGGGCTCTACACCACCGGGGTCGAGGCGCTCGGAGCCGAGGCCGCCACTGCCGGGCTCGGCGAGGTCATCCAGAGCGGCAACTCCTTCAACGCCCTGCTCTGGGGCACCATGGGAGCCAGCATGGTCGCTATCCTGATGGCCCTCGGCCAGGGATTCCCGCTCGATGAGACTATCTCGAGCTGGATCAGCGGAGCCCGGTCCATCGTGCTGGCGCTCATCACCTTGCTGCTGGCCTGGTCGATCGGAGCGGTCTGCAAGGACATCCAGACGGGAGCCTACGTGGCGAGCATCTCCGGAGGCATCCTCACGCCGGAGATCCTGCCCCTGGTGGCCTTCATCTCCGCCGCCATCATAGCCCTCGCCACCGGAACCTCCTATGGAACCATGGGCCTGCTGGTGCCGATCTTCCTGGGTCAGCTCATCTTCCCCCTGGCTGAGACCGCTGGAATCGACCCGGAGACCACCCGCCACCTGGCCCTCGCCCTGCTCGCGGCCATACTCGGTGGAGCCGTGTTCGGCGACCACTGCTCGCCCATCTCCGACACCACCGTCCTCAGCTCCATGGCCTCCGGAGCCGATCACATCGACCACGTCAAAACCCAGCTCCCCTACGCCCTGCTGAGCGCGGGAATCTGCGTCCCCATCTACCTGCTGGTCGGGTTTTTCGGACTGGGTCCGGCCCTGGTCCTGCCGATCGGGCTGGCCGCCGTCTTCTTCGCCTTCAGGGCCCTATCGAGAGACACCGGAAGCGTCCACGAAGATATCGAGGACGACTCTTCGGCTCAGACCCCCGAATCCTGAGAGGCGACAAGCGTCTCCCGCACCTTGACCTCGATCGATCCGGGCTCGCCGGTGATCTCGAGCAGCGCGACATCGCCGCGCGCCCCCGGAGCGAGGACGCCGCGGCCCTCAACCCCGAGCAGCCTGGCTGGATTCTCTGAGCACATCGACGAGGCGGCGGCGACCGAATCCGCGAGCGAAAGCGCCGGATGACTTCTTACGTGGACGCCCTCGAGCTCGACACTGAAGAGGTTGACCAGGTTCTCGAAGACCTCCCGCATCCCGATCGCAGCGCCGAAGAGCGCGCCGGCGTCGGAGGTTCTCTCAGAAAGCTCACGCTCCTCTTCTGAGCGAACGACCCGAAGGTAACGCCCGTCATCAGCCGGCTCCCCCTGGATGCCGCAAAGTTCGAAAGGGCTGGTCGGCGCGCCGGTACCAAAACCGGCGTCGCTGATACCCACGCAACGCGAGACCTCCTTGCGTGAGATCCAGTCGCGCAACAGCTGCGGGTGAACGTGAAAACCGTCGACGATAAAGGTGGCGACCAGGTCATCGTTGCGGAGGGCCTCCTCCAGCAGGCCGCCATCGTTGAACACCTTCAGGCTGGTTCCCGTCGGGCCATTGCCCAGGTGGATCACGTAGGAGAGGCCCGCCGCGACCGCCTCCCGGACACATTCAGCATGGGGCCTGGCGTGCCCGCAGCCTACGACTACGCCCCGCCCAGCGGCCTCGGCAATCAGCGGAATCGCCCCAGGAGTGGTCTCGGGAGCGATGTTGATCATCGACACCGCGCCGGTCGAGAGCAGTTGATCGAGCACGCCAGGGTCAGGAGGCAGCACCCAATCGGGGTTGTGGGCTCCATGAAATTCAGGATTCATGAAGGTGCCCTCAACCAGGGAACCGAGCAGGATACCGGAGAGCTCCCCGCCACCATCGAGAACCTCCTTCATCCCCCTCAGATAGGCGAGGATCTCATCGAGAGGGGCCGCCAGGGTGGCAAGGACACAGCCCGTAACACCAGCTTCAGCCTGGTAATCAAGCACCTCGCCAATGCGCTCCGCGTGCTCTCCGGGAGTTCTCAGTCCGCCAGAGAGCCAGCCAATGTCGTTAACCTGCAGATCGATCCAGCCGGGAACAGCCCAGAGCCCCTCGGCATCGATCTCCACCGTGCCTTCGGAGCCTCTCTCTTCGGCGCCAAGACCGGTGATCAGTCCGTCTTCTACCAGGATGGATGCGTCTTCAATCCATCCGGCCTCACCGGAGAGAACCCGGGCAGCTCGAACCAGGAAAGACGAACCTGTTCGCATCATCCCAGGACCTCCTCGAAGGCTTCCCGCAAAACGGAAAAGCCCTCTTCGAGCGCGTCCCGGGGGATACACAGGGGCGGGGCGATCTTGAGG
>CAJWMA010000191.1 GCA_913042995.1 uncultured bacterium
GGGGGGCGGGCGGCTGAAGACACACCAGGGGATGGGCCGCGCCGCAGGAGGCTCTCAGGCGGGTTCCGGGTCCTTCCAGGGCGTTTCCGGGCTGCCAAATAGCCGCCTCGGTTGTCAGCGGTCCTGATGGGCGTTATACTTGAGTACAGTTGTAAGTCTTTGTTTCGGAAACTTTTCCGGGACAGCTCCCCCCTGGCAGTGATGAGGGGCGACAATTGGAAAAACCAGTTCAACTAAGACCGATTTCACGAGAGTCTCAACCGCCGAGAAAGAAAACAACCAGAGGCCAATGACGAAGAGTTTCCGGGCTGACAAGTTCTGGGACAAGCGCTCCCCCCAGGAGTACCGCGGCAACCAGCTGCGACTCCTCAAGCGCTACCTGCGGGAGCAGGTTCTCCCGTTCAGCCCCTATTACAGGAAACTTTTCGACGAATCCGGCCTTCACGCCGGCTCCTTCAAGAGCCTCTCCGATCTCGAGAAGCTGCCCCTGACCTGCAAGGCCGACATCGCGCCAACGGCGGACGACCCGCGCAAGCCGCGCAACATCGTCCTGCAGCCCAACGCGGAGCTCATCCGCGAGCACTGGCCCCTGTCGAAGAAGCTGCCCCTGCTGTGGAAGAAGGCGACCCGCGGCGCGGAGGCGGTCCAGGATTCCCTGGCCAGGGAGTACCGGCCGGTCTCGGTGTTCTTCACCACCGGGCGAAGCGCCCTGCCGACGGCCTTTACCCTGTCGCAGTACGACCTGAGCATACTCAAGGAGTCCGGGCGGCGGATCGCCGAGGTGGCCGACATCGACCACAACGAGGACAAGATCATCAGCCTGTTTCCCTACGCCCCTCACCTGGCCTTCTGGCAGGTGTTCTACGTCGGCCTCGGCGGGAATATCTTCACGCTCAACACCGGCGGCGGCAAGGTCATGGGAACCGAGGGGATCCTGCAGGCCATCCAGAAAATGCAGCCGGCCTACCTGGCCGGCATTCCCGGCTACGTCTATCACCTGTTGCGCGAGGCGCATTCGCAGGGGCTCGACCTGGGCTATATCAAGGGGCTGGCTCTCGGCGGCGACGCCGTGACTCCCGGCTACCGTGAGCGGGTGAAGGAACTCCTGCGCGGGCTGGGGTCGACCGATCCCTGCGTGCTGAGCGTTCTCGGCTTCACCGAGTCCCGCAAGTGCTGGATTGAGTGCAGGGCCGAGGCCGAGGGCGGGTTCCATCTCTATCCCGACCTGGAGATCGTCGAGATTGTCGACCCCGACACCGGCAAACAGCTGGGCGAGGGAGAGACCGGGGAACTGGTCTATACCTGCCTCGATGGACGCGGCAGCACGATTCTTCGCTATCGCACCGGCGATATCATCGTTGGCGGCATGACCTGGGAAAAGTGCCCGGGTTGCGGGCGTACCGTGCAGCGCATGTCGAGTCACCTCGAGCGGGTGTCCAATATGAAGGACTTCCAGCTATCGAAGGTGAAAGGAACGCTGGTGAACCTCAACCTCTTCAAGGAAGAGCTCGACAACGATGAGCGTGTCGAGGAGTGGCAGCTGGTGATTAAAAAGAAAGATGACGATCCCTACGGAGTCGATGAGCTTCATCTGAACCTGGCGCTCGCTTCGCAGTGCGCCGGAGAGGACAAGGGGAAGATCACCGAGTCGATCGGCAACAGGCTGCGCCTGGCCACCGAGGTGAGCCTGAACGACATTCATCTCATCTCCCTGGAGCGCATTCTCGAGCTCCTGGGCATGGAGACCCAGCTGAAGGAAAAGAGGATCGTCGACCTTCGCTCCGACGGCGGCAAGGCCAACGAGGAGGCGGTCAAGGGATAGCATGGCAAGAAGATGCAGGGTATGCCTGGTGCTCGGCGGCGGGGGGGTGCGGGGGCTATCTCACCTCGGAGTCCTGCAGGTTTTCGAGAGCGCGGGTATCCCGATCGATTATCTCGTGGGAACGAGCGCCGGTTCGATCGTCGGGGCGGCCTATGCCATCCAGCCCGATGCGGAGCGCGTTACCGCTCGGGCCCTTGAATACTTCAGCGGAGAGGAGTTCGCCTCAAGCAGCTTCAGTTCGCTCATTCCGGGATCGAAGGATCCCCATCCCGGCCTGGTGCAGAATGTCATCAACGGGGTGCGCAAGGGGATCGCCTATTCAAACCTCCTGAGGAAGGCATCGGTGCTTCCCGGAGAGAAGATGTCAGAGATGATCGCCAGCCTGCTGCCCGATGCGGATTTCACAGATACGAAGATTCCCTTCGCGGTGCCGACGCTTGACCTGAAGACGGGTGAAGATGTGCTTATTACACGGAAGTCGATTCGGCAGGCAGTCGTCGCAGGCTGTTCCATCCCCGGTGTCTTTCCGCCGGTTGAGTACAACGACAGGCTGCTGGTCGACAGCGGGATCGTCTGCCCGGTGCCGGTGAGCGCGGCGAGAAAAGAGTTTGAACCCGACCTGCTGATCGCCGTCGACATCCTGAACCGCATCGAGAGTGAAGAGGAATTCCCCCATGGCCTCGATGTCCTGCTGCGTTCGGAGACGATCGCCTGCTCTCGTCTCAACGCGCAGGAAATTTCAAAAGCCGACATTGTTATCCGGCCGGAAGTAGGGCAGATTTACTGGTCCGACTTCAGTGAGTTGGATTCGTTGGTGGACGAGGGCGCCGCGGCGGCGCGAAAACAGGTCGATGGAATCAGAAGGTTCATCCGCAGGAAGCGGAGGGTCTTCAAGTTTCCCCGGCTCGACCCTCGTTCGATCTTCAGAGCTGCCGAGTAGCTCGCCGGTAGGGCGCACGCGGAGCGGATGATTCGGGAGGTCAGGATGTTTATCGCCTTTGAGGGCGTTGACGGAGCAGGAAAGTCCACGCAGGTCAGGCTGCTGGCTGAACATCTCGAGGGCCAGGGGCGCGAGGTGCTGCTGTGCCGGGAGCCTGGCGGGACCGAGCTGGGCGAGGAGCTTCGCAGGATCCTGCTGGTTACCGGCGGCGAGATGGACCCGGAGGTCGAGGTCCTGCTCTTTATGGCCGCCCGGGCGCAGCTCTGCAATAAGGTCATTCGTCCGGCGCTCGAGGCCGGCAAGGTGGTGATCTCCGACCGCTTCCTGTGGTCGAGCGTTGTCTACCAGGGGATCGTGGGCGGCCTGGGGGTCGAGGAGGTTCTCTCGATAGGCCGTGTCGCCACGCGCGGCCTGCTCCCGGACCTTACGGTCCTGGTGGATCTCGATCCGGAGGACTCCCACTCCGGTCTTGACGAGGACGATCGCATGGAGAGCCGCGGTCTCGACTTCCAGCGCCGGGTTCGAGAGGGCTTTCTCTCCCTGGCCGAAGAATTTTCCGACAACTTCGCCTTGATCGATGGGGGCGGTTCGGTAGAACAGGTTCACGGACGGGTCATCGAGGCCCTGCCGCAGGTACAGTCCTGAGAGACACGGTCACCACAGATGAGCACTCAAACACTCTCCAGTCATGAGCACGCCCGGGAGTACTTCCGCAGGGCGAGGGAGAAGAGCCGCCTGTCGCATGCCTACCTGCTGGTGGGAGCGCCGGGGTCGGGGAAGACCCGCTTCAGCCTTGATTTCTGCAGGTCCCTGTTCTGCGCCGATTCCGCCGCGCCCGGCTGCGATTGCGCCCAGTGCCGAAGCATTGAGAACGGCAATCACGCCGGTGTCACGGTCTACGGACCTCTCGAGGGCAAGCACGTCATCGACATCGACACGATCCGAGAGGTCTGTGAGCGCAGCCATTATCGCCGTGATCACACGTTCATCGCGATTATCGAGGGGGCCGAGCGCATGAGCATTCCAGCGATGAACGCTCTGCTGAAGACGCTGGAGGAGCCGGCTGGTGATTTCATCATCATCCTGACGGTCGCCTCCACTGGAAGTCTTCTTCCCACCATCGTCTCCCGCTGCCACCGGCTCTATCTCGGCTCGGGGGGTGAATCCGTCCCGGAGGAGGAGACTGCGGTCCAGGCGCTCCGGGAGGTTGTTCTCAGGGGCTGGGGCAGCGGCGACCCCGGCAAGATCATCTCTGATATGTTCCCCGAGGCTGAGAATAACCGGGAGCGAGCGCAGCGGGTTCTCGCCCTGCTGCTCGAGTGGTCGCGCTCAGGAATGGCCGAGGCGCAGGTGTCCTCCCTGGATGCCCTCAGCGCCTTCCAGGAGGATCTGCTGGAGCTGCGCCGGGCGCTTGATGGGAATGTCAGTCCGGACCTCGTGGTGGAGCAGGCGGTGAAGCGGGCGCGGCCCGTGGGGGAGCTCCTCGCCGCCTCCATCGTCCGTTAATCATCCGCAGATGATTACTGGAACATCCTGTGGGGTCTCCTGGGCGATTATGTCGTCCTGATCAGGATTTAATCCTCAATTTCTGCTGCCCGGTGGTCGAAATCATGAATACGGCCCCGGAGCCTATGAGGGCTTCGGTTTGTATTCAGATATCGCGAGAGCGCCGATGACCGCCGCAGAGAAGTTCAGAACCCTGCTTCGCAACGACAGACGATTCGATGCCGAAGCGTACAACTTCATCTACGAAGCCCTGGACTTCACCCTCAAGAACGTGGTGAGGAAGGCTCCCGATGGCAGCCAGCACGTCAAGGGCCAGGAGCTCCTCGAGGGAGTCAAGCGCTACAGTATCGAGCAGTTCGGCTGTCTTGCCCAGATGGTGCTCGAGGCCTGGGGCGTAGAGAATACCGGCGACTTCGGCCGGATGGTCTTCAACCTGGTCGAGTACGACCTGATGGGCAAGCAGGATGGCGATCGATTGGAAGACTTCGAGAATCTGTACAACTTCCAGGAAGCCTTTGACGTTGCCCCGATCTTCTGCTACTCGCGTGACAAGGATCAGTGGCGGGTTTCCTACGTTCCGCGAAGCGAGCTGAAGCCCTCGAGCCGAATCCCGACCAAGTGATTCCGCGTTGAGGCTCTACTCTTCCTTTTCGGGAGCCGGCAGGGGCTTGATCCATGCGTATTCGGCAATCTCCGCCGGGTTTTTCCGCATCGCCTTCAGCAGGCTGAGGACTCCTTGCTGAAGCTGGAGATCCTCCTGCAGGTCCAGGGCGAATTGGCGGCCGCGCTCGTCCTCGAGCTTGCGCCGGAGAATGTTGCGGATCACCTGGCGGACGTCCGCTTCAGTTCCCTTTGTCTCGACGGCGGCGAGGACCTTTTCGAGCTCGGGGTAGCGGGAGGGATCGCCCCGGTCGCCAAGTGTGGCGACCGGCCTGAGCGCGTCGAGATGCTTCTCGGTGTATTCAAGCAGCGCTTCGTTGCTTCTCAGGGATCTGCGCTCCTCCAGTCTCCAGAGAGCCGGCACCTTCTGCGGGACCTTGACGTCGGGCTCGACCCCGCCTTTCTTCGTGACGAGACCTTTCTCATTCCGGATCGTGTTGATGCAGCGGCCAAGCGGCAGGTACCAGTACTGTACCGTGATCTTCAGCATGGCCCCTTTTTCGCTGTCGACCCCGACCAGTCTTTGTACGCTGCCTTTGCCGTAGGTGCGCTGGCCGACGAGGGTGGCCCTGTCATAGTCCTGCAGGCAGCCGCTCACGACCTCAGAGGCGCTGGCGCTGTGCTCGTTCACCAGGCAGACGATGGGGTAGCCTGTGCGCGCCTTCTCGGTTGGGAAGGTCGAACGCTCGGGGCCATCCTCGGAGGCGAGACCCTTCTGGGTGACGATGGGCAGCTTGCCGCGAACGAAGAGGTCGGCGATCTTCTCGGCTACCGGCAGGTAGCCCCCGGGATTGTTGCGAAAGTCGATGATGAGCCCCTTGAGGCCGTCTTTTTCAAGATCTTCGAGGGCCTTGGTGAATTCTTCCGCGCTCGAGCCGCCGAACTGGTTCAGCTTGATGTAGCCAACCTGGCCCGGGAGAGCCTCGTGGAGGACCGAGGAGACCTTGATGGTGGCCCGGCGGAAGGTGAACTTCCTGGCTTCACTCCAGCCTCTGCGCAGCACCTTGAGGTGAACCTCGGTTCCGCTCGGGCCTCGCAGCAGATCCTTGACCGCATCCATCTCGAGCTTGGCTGAGCGCTGTCCTTCGACCTCGATGATCAGGTCGCCGGAGAGGATGCCGGCCTTGTAGGCCGGTCCGCCGTAGATGGGCCGCAGCACCTCGAGCGGTCCTCCCGGCACCTTGGTGATCTGGGTGCCGATTCCCGCGTAGCGCCCCTTGATGTCCTCCTGGAAGCTCTTCGAATCTTCAGCCTCCATGAAGACGGAGTGATCGTCGAGGGAGCGGACCATGCCCTTTACCGCGGCGCGGACCAGGCGCTCCCGGGTGGTCTTGTCCTTGTCGACATAGAGCTTCTGGACCTTGGAGATGATTTCTTCGAGGAGCTTGTCTCCGCGCGCCTGGGTGCCGCCGCCGGGCCCGGCGAGCTCCATTTTTTCGAGACGGGCTTCGAGGCTGCTGATCCGCTCTTCCTTTTTTTCCAGCAGCTTCTTCATATTCGTACCCTCCGGGACGGCTGAGCCCTTGAAGAGCCTGTCGTCGAGCTGCTTTTCGAGCTTCATGAGCCGGTAGAGCAGGTCGGCGCGCCGACCGCGCGGGGTCGGCTCGTTGCGAAGCCGCCGCAGGGTATTCTTGACCCGGCCATCATCGTAGTTGCCGGATTCGGCCAGGGCGAGGGCCGCCTCCTGGCTGACGGCGGAGTCGCGTGAGCCAAGCAGGTCGAGGAGCTTGTTTCTGGCGGAGGCCAGGTTGTCGACATCCCAGAGACAGACGGCCAGGGAGATCAGGATGCCCGGATCGGTCTCGGAGTCGAGCTGTCCCTCCAGGCGGTCGATGATGTCATCCGGATCTCCCGCCAGGCCGTAGACGCCGATGGCGTCGATCTTGATGTCCCTGTCCTTCGATTTTTCGGCCAGGTCGCCCAGCGTCTTGAGAGCCTCGCGCCGAGCGGCGGAATCGCCCAGCCCCAGGAGAGCCTTGGCGCAGCCGAGACGGGTTTTTTCGTTTTCAGCCGCCAGCCTGCTCTTGAGGGCGGGGATGGCCGGCTTGCCAAGCTCCTCGATCCTCGATACCAGCGACCAGAAGCTGTCTCCCTGGCGCTTATCGAGCAGCAGCAGCATGCGCTCAACCCTGGCGGAGG
>CAJWMA010000192.1 GCA_913042995.1 uncultured bacterium
CTGCTCTACCAGGTCCTGTGGGCGCGAATGCTGGGCGGGGTGATCGGCAATACGCACTTCTCCATCACAGCGGTCGTCGCTGTCTTCATGGGCGGTCTCGCGCTGGGAAGCCATCTCGGAGGCCGCGCCGCGGACCGTTCGAAAAATCCCCTGCGTCTCTACGGAATCCTGGTGCTCGCCGTCGGCCTCCTCTGTCTCCTTGTGCCGCTGCTGATCATCCTGGCGGAACCTCTCTTCGCCAGCCTCTACCAGCCCTGGGAAGGAAACCCCGAGGCCCTGCCGCTGCTGCTGTGCAGGCTGCTGTTCTGCGTCATTGTCCTCCTGGGACCGACGACCTGCATGGGGGCCACCCTCCCGGTGCTGGCAAAATTTCTCGCCACGCGCATGAGCAAGGTGGGAATGAACATCGGTGGACTGTACACGGTCAATACCCTCGGAGCTTTTTTCGGCGCCGCCCTCACGGGCTTCTTCGCTATCGCGACTCTCGGACTCTGGGGAACGACCGCCCTGGCTGTAGCCATCGACGTGGTCATTGGAGTCGTGGTGATCTACGCGGCGAGAGGGCTCGATGCGACGACACCAGCCCCCCAGGCGGAAAAGACCCCGGAAGACAGCGACGCTATAGAAAAAACTCCTCTCCCTTTCAATGTCCGCCTCTGCGTCTTCTGCTTCGGCGTCACCGGCTTCGCCAATATGCTGCTGCAGATCTCCTGGACCAAGGCGCTCATTCCGACCATCGGCAACAGCACCTACGCCTTCAGCCTCATCGTGACCTTGTTCATCCTGGGGATCGCGCTTGGCGGAGCGCTCATGAGCTGGCTGGTCGACCGTCTCAAGAGACCGATCCTGACATTGGGACTGATCATCGCGGTCAAGGGGCTCCTCGTTTCCGCCACGATTCCGGCACTGGGACGTTTTCCCCTCTGGGGCGCCCGGCTCTTCGACCAGGTGGATGAGCCGAGCTACGAAGGTTTTCTCTGGATCAAGCTGTGGATGGTCGCCTGCCTGGTGCTTCCCTGCACGCTGCTGATGGGAACTGTCTTCCCGCTGGTCAGCAAGATCAGGACCCTGGCGCTCGAGAAAGTTGGAGACGCGGTCGGCTCGGCCTATTTTTCCAATACGATGGGCTCCATCCTGGGCACCCTGGCCGCCGGCTTCCTCTTCGTCCCGCTCTTCGGCGAGATCTTTCACACCCTCTACATCAGCGCCGCGCTGAACCTCATCGTGGGGCTGGCATTGACCTGGGTCGCGACCAGGGGGTTCAGCCTGCCGAGGGCCGCGGCCGCGGCCCTCATCCTGCTGTCTCTCATGCCCCTGTGGGCCATGCGCCCCCATGCCTGGGACAGCCGCAGCGACTACTGGCACCCGGCCATCATGAGCCTCGGAGCCTACAGCTACTACAAAGGCGCCTACTACAAGGACCGCCGAAACAATGTTGTCCTGCCCATGGAGGAGCTGATCGACGAGACCATCAGGACCAATGAGATCAAGTCCCATAAGGTTGGACTTCATGCCGAGGTAACCGTCGTCAAACATCGCCTGCTGGGGACAACCGCCCTGCGAATCTCCGGCAAGGCCGATGCTTCCGTCAAACCTGATGGAAGCTACACCCAGGACCTTCCGCACCAGGTGATGGCGGGACATCTCCCGATGATCCTGCACCCGGACCCACAACGCGTTCTCACCCTCGGCCTTGGAGGCGGGGTCACGCTGGGCACCCTGACCACCTACCCCGTACGGCTGATCGACAATCTGGAGATCTCGAAAGAGGTTATCGAGGCGGCAAAAAAGTATTTTAAAAAAGCCAATCGAGGAGCCCTCGACAACCATCCGAAGGTGCGCAACGTGATTGGAGACGGCCGCAACCACCTGCAATTCACCACCGAGACCTACGATGTCATCACCTCGGTGCCCTCCAATCCCTGGATCGCCGGGATCGGCAATCTCTTCACCACGGAATTCTTTCAGATCTGCAGAGATCGCCTCGCGGATGACGGGATCATCTGCCAGTGGATCCACAAGATCAACCTGCGCGAAAAAGATCTGAAGACCGTTGTCCGTACCTTCACGACGGTCTTTGATAAGCACGCGCAGCTCTGGGATCTCGGCTACGATTGCCTGCTGATCGGCAGCAAGAGCCCGATCCGGCTCGATGCTGCCCGGCTCCAGGCTCTCTTTGAGAACCCGGGATTTCGCTCGGACCTCGCCGGGCTGGGAATCGTCGACGCAGTGAGCCTGCTCAGGCACTACCGCATGGACGCCGCGGACATGAACCATTGGACGGGAAAGGGGCTCCTCAATACCGACAGCTCCCCCATCCTCGAATTCGAGTGCCCAAAAGGAATGTATGGCCACGAATTTGACGCCTACAGGAACCTGACACTGGCCGGCTACTCAAGCCCGGACAAGAGCTGGGTCTTCGCGCTGGGGGAGGAAAAGCTGGCCGCCTCGCGCATCCGCCAGGAGGCCTTCCAGCACCTTGAGCTTGCCAAGGTGCTCCACAAACAGCTGCTGGACGATCTCAATCGCTGGGGACTCAGCAGCCTTGACAAGAACAAGATCGCCTCCTTCTCCAGGGACGAGAAGGCGACGATGCTCCAGAGAGCGGCGGAGATCATTACCCATCTCGACAAGCTCCACAACTCTTTCGCAAGCTCAACCGATGACTGGCTGGACGAACAGGGAACCCGCATCGGCCGCCTGGTGACCGGCTCACCGGGCGAGAGCCTCCAGGACGTCCTCCTGGGCTACCATTCCGGTCTCGCCATGAATCCGAAGCTGCAGGTCAATCCGCTCGAGGTCGCGGGACACCTCGAAAAAGCTCTTGAATATTCACGCGACAAACCTGGGATGACCAGGGACCTGTCCATACAGCTCGGCAGGATCTGCCTGCGTCTCGGCAAGCCGAAGCGGGGAATCGCCGGCATGCAGAGGGTCATCGCCCAGGAGCCTACGAACGCCGGCGTCGTCGAGCTCTACGGCGTACTGCACGCCGCCGCCGGCGACCAGGAGAAAGCTGAGGCCATCCTCAAACGCGCCCTCGAGCTCTGCGGCGACGACGAACGAACAAGGGGCAGCGTTCTCCACAACCTCGGGCTCCTCTACCTCCAGCTCGGAAATTCCCCGAGAGCGATCGAGTACCTCGAGGAGGCTCTCCAGCTGAATCCCGACAACGAGCCGGCAAAGAAGATCCTCGGCGAGCTCAGAGCTCGCAAGGATCCCTGAGAACCCTCACGACTCATCCTCGTGCTTGAGTTCATCGGGAGTCTCGAGAACGGTATAGCCCGGCTCCACCATTCCAAGACGCAGATAGGTCTCGCGCGCCGAGGTGTTGCCATCGTGAACATAGAGACGCACGCCGCAATAGCCAGGCGATGAGGCCAGCTCGATGACATGGTCGTACAGCGCCTTGAAGACGCCCTTGCGGCGGTTTTCCGCCCGAACGTAGACGCTCTGGATCCAGATGAACATCCCGTTGCGCCAGTCGCTCCACTCGTAGGTGATCATCAACTGGCCGGCAACCTTCCCCGCCGTCTCGGCGAGGAAATACCGCGCCCTGGAGGAATCCTCCAGGGCGGAGCCGATACCGGCAGCGAGAACCTCCCGGTCCAGGTCAATCCCCTCGGACTCAGCGGCAAGCCGGGCGCTGAAATCGATGATGGTGCCGAGGTCATCGAGAGTGGCTGGACGAATGCTGATCTCACTCATGCTGAAAGCTCCTGTCTACTGACGCAAGGGCAACATGCTAAGGGCTTCCTGCCGCGCTGGCAAGCCGCCCCCTCAGACATCCTCGAAAGGAAAGGGCAGCACCTCGTCAATAGAGTCCGCCCCGAGAGCGAGCATCACCAGGCGGTCAAAGCCCAGGGCCACCCCGGAGCACTCCGGCAGCCCGGACTCGAGCGCCTCCAGCAGACGCTCATCCGGCGCGAGCGGCTCCCGTCCATCGCTTCGCCGCTGGTCATTGGCCTTCTCGAAACGGGTCCGCTGCTCGGCGGCATCAAGCAGTTCGTGGTAACCGTTGCAAAGCTCGATGCCGGCGATGTAGAGCTCGAAACGCTCCGCCAGCCGGGGCTCCTCCGGACAGAGCCGCGCCAGCGCCGCCTGGGAGGCGGGGTAGTCGTAGACGAAAACCGGGCGCTCATTCCCGAGATCCTCCTGCAGTCTCGTCGACAACAGCAGGTCGAGCCAGGCATCCCTGTCTTTCCAGTCAAACTCACCCTCGAGCTCCACGCCAAGCTTCTCCGCGGCCTGGCCCAGCTCCCCCGTCCCGCACTCCATCGGATCGATGCCGAGACGATCGCGGAAGAGCTGGCGATAGCTGAGCTTCTCCCAACCGCCATCCTTCGAGTGCTCCGGCAGGAGAAGGCTCACGAGAGCTCCCACCTCGTCCATGAGCTCATGATGGTTGAGTCCCGGCCGGTACCATTCGATGATGGTGAACTCCGGATTGTGCAGCCTGCCGCGCTCGCCCTCGCGAAAGGCGTGGGCGACCTGGTAGATCGCCCCCAGCCCGGCCGCCAACAGTCGTTTCATCGCCGCCTCCGGCGAGGTCTGCAGGTAGAGCTTCTCTCCTCCCCCGGCGGCGGAACCGTAGCGGCACACCGGCGGATCCAGATGGCGGTCGACCACGACGCCGCGGGAAAGCAGCGGCGTCTCAACCTCGAGGATGCCGCGCTGGGAAAAAAATTCCCGCGCCTTCGCCAGCAACCTGGCCCGGAGCCTGAGCGCCTCGGCCGCGGCGCCCCGAAGCTCTCCACCGCTCTTACCTGTGGACTCGCTCAATGTAATCGCCCGTTCGGGTGTCGACCTTGAGCACATCGCCGATCTTGATGAAGATCGGCACCTGGATCTCGGCGCCGGTCTGGACCTTGGCCGGCTTGGTGACGTTCGTCGCCGTATTGCCCTTGGCGCCCGGCTCGCAGTACTCGACCTCGAGCTCGACATGGTTTGGCGGAGTCACGGTGATCGGGTTGCCGTTGTAGAAGGTAACCTCGCACATCATCTCTTCGACCAGGTATTTCCACAGATCTCCAAGCTGCTCCTTGCTGACGGCGTACTGCTCGTAGTTCTCGGGATCCATGAAGTGCCAGTCCTTCGTATCGTTGAAGATGTACTGCATCTTCTGATCGTGGCAATCAGCGCCTGAGATGGAGTCACCGCTGCGGAAGGTCTTCTCGAGCACCCTGCCGTTGAGCAGATTCTTGACCTTCAGCGTATAGATCGCCGAACCCTTGCCGGGCTTCCTGAATTCGCACTCAACCACGAGGTAGGGGTCACCGTCAAACTCAACCCGCAGGCCCTTGCGGAAATCACTGGTTCCGTATGTTGTCGCCATGCTCGAAATCGCCTGTTGTACTCTGCAAAAATCGTAAGTACCTTTAGCTCCGCAAAGATACCTGTACCTCGAACGAAGGAACCTTCCCCCGAACGAGCATGGAGAATATCACAAACTCCCGCCAAAGGGCCACCCTTGAGAGCGATCCGGTAACAGCGACCCCTTCCTGGAAGGAATCGCTGGCCCGGGCGGTCCGCGACCCCGCGGATCTCATCGAAATCCTGCAGCTCGATGAAGGCCTGCTGGACGGGGCAAAAAAGGCGGTGGAGCTTTTCCCGCTCGCCGTTCCAAGGGAGTTTATCTCGAAAATGAGGCCCGGCGACCCGGGTGACCCGCTCCTTCGCCAGGTGCTGCCCCTGGGGCTGGAGCTGGAAACCTCTTCAGAAGGCAGGGAAGACCCGCTCGGAGAACAGGATTTCCTTCACGCGCCGGGCCTCCTGAAAAAATACCACGGCCGGGCCCTCCTGGTCGCCGCGGGCACCTGCGCTGTCAACTGCAGGTACTGCTTCCGGCGCAACTACCCCTACGGAGAGACCCCGGCAGGCATGGAGGCCTGGGAGCCGGCCTTCAGGGAACTCGAATCTGATGAATCCATCCGCGAGATCATACTCAGCGGGGGAGACCCACTGGTCCTGACCGACAGCGCCCTCCAGAGGCTGGTCGAACGCCTCGACAGGATCCCCCACCTGCAGCGGCTGCGCATTCACAGCCGGCTGCCCATCGTCATCCCCTCTCGGGTGACCGATGAGCTACTCAGCACCCTGCGGACCTCCCGGCTCGCTCCCGTGGTGGTGGTCCATTCCAATCATCCCGCCGAGCTCGACACGGCGACAACAGAAGCCCTGCGCAGGTTTATCAATGCGGGTATCCCGGTCCTCAACCAGGCGGTGCTGCTGAAAGATGTCAACGATGACGCAGACCTGCTGGCAGAACTATCGGAGCGGCTGGTCAATCTCGGGGCGATGCCCTACTATCTCCACCAGCTCGATCCCGTGACGGGTTCGCTGCATTTCCAGGTGCCCATCGAAAGGGGCCTCGAACTCATCGCGGCACTTCGCCGCAGGCTGCCGGGGTATGCCGTCCCCCGTTACGTACAGGAAATCCCGGGAGAGGCTCACAAGAGCGTCCTCGCCAGCCTCCCCAACGAACTCGAAGAAGAAAGCTGAAAGGAGCTCAACCATGCAAGACCCCAGGTACAAACAGCTCGCCGATGTGATCGTCGGCCATTCCTGCAAAGTCCAGGCGGGAGAGAAGGTCATCGTCGAGACCTTTGATATCCCCGAGGAGTTCACCGCCGTGCTGCTTCGACGGATCCATGAGGCCGGCGGCCACGCCCTGTGCCAGACCCGCCAGAACCGGGTGCTCAGAGAGCTCTACCTGAACGCCGAGGAGGACCAGCTCGCCTACATCGGAAAACACGAGCGCCAGATGATGGAGGAGGCCCAGTGCTACATCGGCCTGCGCGGCACCCACAACTCCACCGAGATGGCCGATGTGCCGCAGGAAAAGATGAAGCTCTACCAGAAGCACATCCTCAAGCCGGTCCATCTCGAGGTGAGGGTGCCGAGCACGAAGTGGGTCGTGCTGCGCTGGCCCTCGGCCGGAATGGCCCAGCAGGCTCACATGAGCACGGAGAGCTTCGAGGACTTCTACTTCGATGTCTGCACCGTCGA
>CAJWMA010000193.1 GCA_913042995.1 uncultured bacterium
TCCCGAGGGCAAGGTCTGTCGGCAGGACCTGCGGGCGACCGTGGCTCGAGATGGTCTCCTGGTGCTGGCGCCCGACCCGGTCATCTGCTTCGCCGATGCGGCCTTCGAGCAGCGCCAGCGGGTCGATGTCGAGTCCGGGGGATCGCTCGTCGTGCTCGACTGGCTCTCCAGCGGCCGGCGCCACCGGGGCGAGCGCTGGGCCTTCCGCCGCTACCTCAGCCGCTTCGATATTCATGTTGCAGGTCAGCATGTGCTCTGCGAGTCGCTCCTGCTGGACTCGGCCCACGGTCCGGTCGGAGGCCGGTTCAAGACGGGAGGCTTTGACTGCATCGCGATGGCGGCTCTCTTTGGCGAGAAGCTTGTTGATGCGGTCGAGGCTCTTTTGGATATGATAGCGGGTCAGACTTACGAACCCGGGCAGGAGCTTCTCGAAGCCGTCAGCCCGGTCCACGGAGGCGCGGTTCTCCGGGTCCTGGGTCCTACCCCGGAGCTGGTGGGGCGGTACCTGAAAGAAAAACTGGGTTTCCTTGCCGAGCATCTCGGCGACACCCCCTGGTCGAGAAAATGGTAAGAAAGAGAGGTCGCCAATGCACCTGGCACCACGTGAAATAGAAAAGCTCATGCTGCACAACGCGGGCTTCCTCGCGCAGAAGAGGCTGGCCCGCGGAGTCCGGCTGAACTACCCCGAGAGCATCGCGCTGATCGCGACCCAGATTCTCGAGTTCATCAGGGATGGCAGGTCAGTCGCCGAGCTGATGGACCTGGGGCGGCAATTTCTCGGCCGACGCCAGGTGCAGGATGGCGTTCCCGGGATGATCCACGAGGTGCAGGTGGAGGGAACCTTCCCGGACGGGACCAAGCTGGTAACCGTTCACCATCCGATCGTCGAGGAGGATGGGAACCTCGAGCTGGCCCTCTACGGAAGCTTCCTCGACATTCCCGACCTCGAGATCTTCGGCTCCGCCGCTGAGGCTCCGGAGCAGCCTGGCGCCTGCGAGGCCGCCGAGGGGGAGCTCGAGCTCAACGAGGGACGCGAGGGCGTGACCCTGGAGGTGACCAACCTCGGGGATCGGCCGGTGCAGGTCGGCAGCCACTATCACTTCGTCGAGACCAACAAGGGACTCCAGTTCGACAGGTCGGCCGCCTACGGCATGCGGCTCGATATTCCAGCCGGTACGGCGGTTCGCTTCGAGCCCGGCGACACCAAGACCGTCGAGCTCGTGGCGATCGGAGGAAACAAGGTGATTCGCGGCGGCAACAATCTCGCCGACGGGGCCGTGAGTGATGAGGGCCGGGACGCGGCTCTCGGACAGGTCGCCGACAGGGGCTTCTCGAGCCAGGAAGGTTGAATCGATGGGATATAAAATACGCAGATCGAATTACGCGGAGATCTATGGGCCCACGACCGGCGACAAGGTCCGCCTCGGCGACACCTCGCTCTGGCTCGAGGTGGAGAAGGACCTGACGGTCTATGGCGACGAGTGCAAGTTCGGCGGCGGCAAGGTGCTGCGCGAGGGCATGGGGCAGGCCGCCGGAGTCGGCCAGGATGACGCGCTCGATTGCGTCATCACCAACGCGCTCATCGTCGATCACACCGGGATCTATAAGGCCGATGTCGGGATCAAGGATGGCCAGATCGCCGGGATCGGCAAGGCCGGCAACCCCGATGTCATGGACGGGGTCAGCGAGGGAATGGTGGTCGGCGTGACGACCGAGGCCATCGCGGGAGAGGGACTCATTCTCACCGCCGGCGGCATCGATTCTCATGTCCACTTCATCTGTCCCCAGCTGGTGGACGAGGCTCTCGCCAGCGGCCTCACCGGCATGATCGGCGGCGGTACCGGGCCGGCCACCGGAACCTGCGCCACGACCTGCACCCCCGGCACCAACTACATCCGCATGATGCTCCAGGCGAGTGACGAGTTTCCGATGAACTTCGGCTTCCTCGGCAAGGGCAATACCGCCAAGCCCGAGGGCATCGCCGAGCAGGTCGCCGGCGGAGCGGTCGGGCTCAAGCTTCACGAGGACTGGGGGACGACCCCGGCCGCCATCGACTGCTGCCTGTCGGAGGCCGAGAAGCTCGATGTCCAGGTCGCGATCCACACCGACACCCTGAACGAGTCGGGATTCGTCGAGGCGTCCATCGAGGCCTTCGGCAACCGCACGATTCACACCTACCACTCTGAAGGCGCCGGCGGCGGGCACGCTCCCGACATCCTGCGGGTCTGCGGGGAGCCGAACGTGCTTCCCAGCTCGACCAACCCGACGCGGCCCTATACGGTCAATACGATCGATGAGCATCTCGACATGCTCATGGTCTGCCATCATCTCGACAAGAACCTGCCGGAGGACGTGGCCTTCGCCGAGAGCCGGATTCGCGGCGAGACGATCGCCGCCGAGGACATCCTTCACGACATGGGCGCCATCAGCATCATGGGCTCGGATTCCCAGGCCATGGGACGGGTGGGGGAGGTGGTGACGCGGACCTGGCAGACCGCCGACAAGATGCGCAAGCAGCGCGGGCGTTTGTCGGAGGAAACCGGGGAGAACGACAACTTTCGCATCCGGCGCTACGTAGCCAAGTACACGATCAACCCCGCGATCGCTCACGGCATGAGCGGGCAGACCGGCTCGGTCGAGAGCGGCAAGCTGGCCGATCTGGTGCTCTGGAAGCCGGCCATGTTCGGCGCCAAGCCCGAGCTGGTGATCAAGGGCGGCGTCATCGCCTGGAGCCAGATGGGAGATCCGAACGCCTCGATTCCCACTCCGCAGCCGGTCTTCATGCGGCCGATGTTCGGCAGCTTCGGGAAGGCGACCGGGCCGACCTCGATCGCCTACGTCAGCCAGAGCTGCGTCGAGTCCGGCGCGGCGGAGGGTTACGGCCTCTCCAAGCGTATCGAGGGTGTCCGCAACTGTCGCGGTCTCGGCAAGAAGGACATGGTGCTCAACGACGCGCTGCCGGCGATCACTGTCGATCCGGAGACCTACGAGGTCACCGCAGATGGAGACAAGCTGACCTGCGAGCCGGCCACCGAGCTGCCCCTGGCGCAGCGCTACTTCATGTTCTGAGAGAGCCGCGGATTATTTCTTCTTCTTTTTCCGCCGCTCCTGGGTCGGAACAATCGGTGAGTCCCAGCCGGCAAGATCGCTCGGCTTCGTTCCCGGCTTGCGTCGCCCCTTGCCGCGCGCCCAGGTTCCGTTGAAGGGACCGACGAAGCTGACGTCGGCGTCGGCCTTGATGGCCTTCTCCATGCCGACCGCCCAGAAGCAGGCGTTGATGAGCAGGCGGCGGTAGCCCTCGTTCTCGATGTCGTTGGAGGCGCCGTAGGTGCTGGTGAAGACGCGGCCCTTCTTTCCGCCCTGGCCCTCGTAGTGACGGGTCCAGGCGCCGGGTACGGGCTTGTGCTTGGGGTGGGGGGGTGAATCGGGGCTCATGCCGTCCAGGGGCTGAGCCATGGCCAGCGTCTCGTAGGGCTCTAACGGGTTGGCGAAGTAGCCGCCGCATTGGGCCCACATATCCTTCACCCCGCGAAGGATGGGGTGAGCGGCCTTGTCGGGAACAATGTCGAGCCGGGTGCTGGAGCGATGGTTGCCGCCGTAATGACCGGCCCATTTTTCTCCCAGCACCTGGCGGCCGAAGCCGTCCTTGTAGTCCTTGCCGCCGTAGCCGTTGGAATATTTCGCGAAGGGGTTGTTGCCGGGGATCTTGAACCCGTGGGTGGCGGTACGCAGACCGACGATGGGGCCCGCGCGGTCGAGATAGGCCACGAAGTGGTCCATCTGTTCTTTGGGCCAGTTCTGGAACCTGGTGAAAAGGACCATCAGGTCTGCGCCTGCCAGCTCCTCGATCCCGGGAACATTGTTGGCCCCCGGCTGGATCTCTCCCTTGGCGTTCACGCCGAAAACGACGGAGCACTTGAAGCCATGGCGCTTTGCCAGGATCCGTGCAAGGGCGGGCAGGGTTTCCTCGGAGCGGTACTCATGGTCGCTGGCGACGAAGACGAGGTGCTTGCCCTTACCGGGGCCGCTGTCGCCTTCGTAGACGAGCGGAGCATCCGCGTTGAGGGAATGGCTGGAGGCAAGAAGACAGACGGTCAGGATTAGGATTGTTTTTCGCATGGACTGGATGATAGGTCCGTCTCAGCGTCCTGGCAAGCTCAGGGTTGCTGTTGTCGGGGACGCTGCTGACCGCTCTCCGGCCCACGCTGCCGCCGTCCCTGGCCTCCTCGCCCTCGCCTGCTGGAGAGGGGCTCACCCTTGGGGAAGCGGTCGATGATGGCTCCGAGCGCCTCGGTGAGCTCGGGGTAGACCTGCGACAGGTCGAAGCGCTCCTGCGGGTCGGCGTTGATCAGGAAGAGCTCCCTGTAACCCGGCCTGCCGTTGACGCTCCGTCCCTGGATCAGCTTCCATTCTCCGTGGAAAAGCGCGATCGATTGAGAAGCGATGAGCACGTCCTTGTGAGGAACGATCTTGCCGGTTCGGAAACTCTTCCACAGATCCTGTCCGTAGAAGGGCTTCTTGTTGAGAGGCTTGACTCCAAGGGCTGTGGCAAGCGTGGGGAAGAGGTCGTGCGCGGTGGTCAGCTGGTCGAGCTTTTTTCCCGCAGGCAGGACTCCGGGCCAGCGGATGACGGCGGGCACCCGGATCCCGCCTTCGTAGACGCTTCCCTTGCCGCTGTTGAGCGGCGCGTTGCTGGCGCCGCCGCGGGCCGAGCCGCCATTGTCGCTCATGAAGAGGACGATGGTATTGTCTCTCATCTTTTCTTCGTCGATGACCTTGAGGATCTTGCCGATCTCCACGTCCATGGCATCGACCATGGCGGCGAAGACGCGCCGGTCCTCGTTCTCAACACTCTTGTAGCGGTCGATGAACTCCTGCGGCGCCTGGAGGGGGGTGTGCGGCGCGTTGAAGGTCACGTAGAGGAAGGTCGGCTTCTTCTTGTCCCTTTTTCGCAGCAGGCGAATGGCCTCTTTTCCGATGAGCTGAGTCGAGTAGCCCTCCTCGACCAGGGTCTTGCCGTTTCGCTGCCAGTCCGGCGGGGGAGTCTCGCCCTGCTGGGTTCCGCCGGGGCGTCTTCTCAGGCCTCCGCCGCGCTGGTGGGTGTAGTAGTCGATGAAGCCGCCCGCATGCCCGTAGAAGCTGTCAAAGCCGCGCTTGTGCGGCAGGGCGGTTTCATCGCGGCTGCCGAGATGCCACTTGCCGCTCATCAGGGTCTGGTAGCCGGAGCTCTTGAGGGTCTGCGGCAACAGGTGCTCATCCAGGGGAAGGACGGCATCTCCTCCGATGGGCCGGGTGATGCCGAGGCCCAGGGGGGAGCGTCCGGTCAGGAGGGCTGTGCGGGTCGGGCTGCAGAAGGGGTAGACGTAGAAGCGGTTCAGCTCGACTCCCTGCCTGGTGAGGCTGTCGATGTTGGGAGTCTTGATCACGCTGTCGTGGTAGCCGACATCGTTCCAGCCGAGGTCATCGGCGACGAAGATGACCAGGTTGGGGTGTTTCAGTTTTTCCTGTCCGCTCGAGTTCGACACTCCAGCGGCCGCAATGATTGCGAGGAAGGCGAGTATTCTGTAATGAGATGTCTTCAAGTTCCGATGGCGCATGGCTATATTTAATCCTCTCCTGCGGGGAATCCGGGCAACCCGGTAAGACTCTCTGAATATTAGATTCGGGTTGAAACTACAGGTATTCTTATTCAACCCCGCGTTTATTGGAATGGTATAAACTATTCTCTCTAAATATCTTGGGTGAGCGAAGAAGGCTTTCGGACAGATGTCGGGAGTTTCGGGACTGATTTCCTGTGTACATCTGCCGGTCGGGATCAATAAGCCTCTGCAGGGCGCTCTGATGTCATTGAGAGTGATGTCATTGAGAGAAGGTCCCAATCTAACCTTTTGATTATTCGGGTGAACGATCGCGATGAGTATCGACCAATCAACGGCGGTAAAAGGTCTCATGAAAGACCGGGCCCGGTTGATCGCCTACATCTACGCTATCGTTCGTGACTGGCATTTGGCCGAGGATCTCTTCCAGGATGTATCCGCCCTGGCGGTCGAAAAACATGACAGGATTGTCGATTCCGATCACCTGCTGCTCTGGGCGCGCAAGGCCGCCCGAAACAAATCGCTCGAGGCTCTCAGGAAGAGAAAGTACACGCCCCTGACCCTGGCCGATGACGTGATCGAGCTCCTTGATGGAGCCTGGCTCGAGATTGACAGGACCGACAGCGACCTGGAGGTCGATTACCTGAGAAGCTGCCTCCAGAAGCTCAGCTCCCGGGCCCAGCGGGTGGTGAACCTGAAGTACGTAGAGGGACTCAGCGGCGTTCAGATTGCCGAGCTCGTCGGCAGCAAGGTCCACAGCGTCTATGTCTCCCTCACAAGAGCCCATCGCAGCCTCGAGTCCTGCATTCAGAAGCAACGGCTGAGAGCGGAGCATGGCAATGCCTGAAATTCCTGACAGCTTCTACGACCTGGCCCATCGCTATTTCGATGGAGAGCTTAATCCTGCTGAGCTCGGGGAGTTCAACGAGCTGCTGCGCGCGCGGCCGGAGCTGCGTGAAGCCTTTGCCGCGCTGTGCGTTCGAAGCCGAATGGTGCGCGAAATCGGTGAGCCTGAGCGCCAGGCCGAGATTCATACAACCGACAGCTCCGCTGGAGTCGTGTCCCAGCTTAAGCTTGCCCGGGATACGGCCCGGGGCCAGGGCAGCAGGGGCCGCGCTCCCTGGGGGAGGGCGCTTGCAGCCATGGCGGCATTGGCCCTTTTATCCGTTGTTCTTTTCTGGGGTTTTCGCCAGTCGGGTACTACTCCCCGGTTCACTGCTGAGTCTGTCGATGCCGACCGTTCCGGGAGTCAGCAGGTCCCCGGCCAGGTAGCGAAGAAAAACTATATCGCCCGGCTGGTTCAGGTGGTCAAGGCGAAGTGGGGGGAGGAGAACCCCGGCCTTAAAAAGGGATCCAGGCTGTCTGAAGGGAAGATCTGGATCGAGTCCGGGCTGGCC
>CAJWMA010000194.1 GCA_913042995.1 uncultured bacterium
CCGCTAGAGTACACCGTCTAGAGCATGAAGTCCCTGCCGGAGCGGCTCGCGAGTCTCTGCGGCCCGCCTCCCTGGAAGGTCGGCATGGAGCTCGACGTACTCCCCGCGACGACCTGCGCCTTCTACAGCAAGCTCCTGGGCGAAGGGACCGAAATACTCGACGCCTCCCGCCTGCTCATGGCGAACCGGGCGGCGAAGAGCGACTACGAGATCGGCGAACTGAAACGGGCGGCCGAGGCGCAGCGTCTCCTCTTCGATTCGGTACCAGAGCTTCTAGGCCGTGAGAACATCTCCACCTGCGAGCTGCAGAACCAGCTCGATTGCAGGGCGCGAACCCTCGGCCACTGCGGAATGATCCGGCTGCGAGGCATGAACATAGGCACCGGCATCGGAACGGTCACCAGCGGACCGGATGGCGCCCTGCCCAACCATTCACTCTTCCCGATCGGCGGCAAGGGACCGCACACCTGCGTCTCGCAGGGCGGCTCGCGGAGCCCCATCGAAACGAACACCCCGGTCATCGTCGACTACCTGATGAGCCTCTCGGGCTACCACAGTGACTGCACGCGGATGGCTGTTCGCGGGACCATGCCCGATGGAGCTCTGGAAATTTACGAGAAGACCCGCGAACTGCTCAGGTTCTGCGAGGAGACGATCCGGGAGGGCTCCACACCCTCGAAAATCTATGAAGAGATGGTCACCCTCGCCCACGACAAGGGGATCGGCGACAACTTCATGGGGCCGGGCAAGCTGGCGGTGAAATTCACCGGCCACAGCGTGGGGCTGGAGGTCAATGAGCTTCCGGTGCTGGCGCCTCGTTTTGACGAACCCCTCGTTGCGGGTAACACCCTGGCCATCGAGCCGAAATACACCCATCCCGAGTGGGGAGTGCTCGGAGTCGAGAACACCTACGCTGTTCGCGCAGACAGGCTGGAGAACCTGACGGAGATTCCCGAAGACATCATCACCTGCCCGGAGTGACGGTGAACTCGCGGCGGACGAGCCTCGAATCAACCCGGCTACGAACCTGCTCGAAGAGATCGACCTCGAAGGGCTTGTCGACCCCATTGCCGGCGAGATCTTCCAGCGTGCTGCGGATCACCAGCTGGTAGGTCCCCGGACTCCAGTCTTTGTCAGGACGTAGCGACCAGCGACGCTCGCTGTCCTCGACGCGAACCGCGCCCTCCACCCTCTCCCCCGCCGCGCTCTCTACCCAGAGAAGCCTCTGGAGGAGGGCGTGATCAAGCGGCGCGTCAAAGGTGAGCGCCAGGGGATCGCGGCTTCCGGCGGAGGGGGCCGAGAGCTTCCAGGCAGCCGGGTCAGGAGACTCGTGGTCGGCGCCTGAAACCCTGAAGGATTTTCTGAAAGACGAACGCAGCCGCGCTCCGGCGGCATCTTTCCACCGGTCGCTGACCACCAGGGTGTAGCTCTCCCCCGCCCTGAATACCGGGCCAACGGTCTTGTTGGGAAGCACCTCCTGCTTGATTCTGCCTGGATCGATAAAGATCGTGAGGCGGCGGCCGGTCGGATCCCAGAGCTCTTCATCCAGCTCGAGAAAGGGGTACCTGACCACCTGCCCCTGCGAGTTCAGCAGACGAGTGTTCTCATAGGCTCTGCCGATGCTCATCGGAGCGGAGAAGTGGATATAGAACTTCAGCAGGTTCTCGGGCAGGACATCCGATGATGGATAGACCGCCGAGACCACCGTGGTGGGCTCAACCTCTCGCTTCGGAATCCTGAAACGGGTCTCCCGGAAGCGGCCTGATGAGCCATAAACCCTTGCCGAATATTCCAGGCCTGGCTCGAGAGGAAAGCGGGGCCTGAAACGCAAGACCCCCCCGGTAAATACGTAGGAACCGGCAAGAGGCGGCAACCCATCCGGTGATGAATCTCTTTCAAAGAGAGTGTAGATCCTGACCGACTCTCTCCAGGAAGATTCATCCGCCCCGGGAAGAACCTCGAGGCCCGTAACCTCAAAATACCTCGATCCATCCGGGTCAGTAGCCAGGCCAATCCGGGCCGAACCGGGCTCATCCCTTACGGAGCGGCCGCAGCCAGGGATGATCCCCAGGAGCAGGACCGCCAAAATCATCCACGAGAGCCGGCGAATCACGGAAGCGGCAGAGTTTCCAGGTTGAAGGACCCTGCCTCGGTCTCACGCATCACCAACGCGTTGCTGTCATCGGCCCTGTCAAGCTGCAGGATTCCCTTCCAGCCTTCGATGGTCTCATAGGGAACCCCTTTTTTACCGCCCCCGGCAACACGCTCGGTAATGCCCGGATGTTTTCCCAGCTCCACGGTCGAGACCTTCATGATGCCGCGACTGGAGTTGGCGATCAGCATGTACTCTTTACCGGCTTTGGTATAGACGATCATGTCGAGCGGCCGGTTACGGTTGCCCAGCTCAGCCACGGTCTTTCCCTTGAGCTTCGCGCCAGGCTTGATATCCGAGAGGGGAATCGTAACCAGCGGCGTGCACTGGTAGGCGGCGACGAGGTAGGGCTGCCCGGCGACGTTCAGCGAGACAAAGGTGCGTACAGGGGAGCGGGTCTCGAAACGCCCATGGGCGCCATGATAGATCTCGACGCTGGCGGGCTTGCCGGAACCATCGAAAGGAAAAGCGACAGATCTCAGGCTCGAGGAGAACTCCTCGTTGGACATACCGGCCACCAGCACCCGGCCATTCACGTAGCCGAGATCTGTAATGGCCTGGGACCTGGCGCTCTGACGCCGACGGCCCCGACCTGTCGTAGCCTTGGCATCCGGAACCGAGGGCAGGGTGAAGCTTGCTGATTTCAGGCTGGAGAGGTCGAGAGTTTCAAGCTTGTCTCCGCGAACCGAAACAATAACCGCCGGGGCGGCGACTCCGCTTCCGCGCGCGACCGAAAGATAGGCGACCCCCGAGAGCGGATTCACCGCCAGGTCGGAAATACGGATCTTGTCAGGAGCTGTCCCAAGGGCCGCGGCGATCTTACGATCTACGGCATCGAGGGCTACGGGCTTTCTCTTGGCGACCTTGCCGGTGTCACCGGTCGCGATCGCGTGAACAGCCGCCCCGAGGGGATCGGCGACAAAGAGAATGCCCTGCGGGCCAAAGGCCACGGGACCGGCTGATTTAAGCTCCAGGCTGGCCGTCTTCATGCCGGCGGTGAGATCAGCTGCGGCGGCGGGATTCAGACTGATAGAGAGAGAGCACGTCAGGGCCAGGCAGGCCAGCAGCTTCAACTTCATCTGGATTTCCTTCCTCAGTATTATTCAAAAGACCGAATGCATATCGTCCGCAAATGAAAGCGGGAGGACATCGTGCGACGAGATCACCCGGGCAGTCAATATCGAATTGGAAAGTCTTGACTGCCCCCGAAACTCGGGTAACACTTCCCCCTCGGGTAGTCTGAAACGGGGCTCCTCGGCCCCCTCCTGATTTCCTCAAAAAAGGCGGAACAATGCACCACAAGAACCGTTTCCACAATGTACTCACAATGTTTTCTCTCCTGGCCATCTGCGCCTGCCCCCTGGTACAAGCTGGCGATAACGCCTTCCTTCGCGGAGACTCCAACACCGACACCCGGGTGGATCTCAGCGACGCGATCTTCACCCTGGCCTACCTCTTCCAGGGCGGCGATGCGCCCCTCTGCCTGGATGCGCTCGACTCCAACGACAGCGGCGAGGTGGACATCTCCGATCCGAGTCATCTCCTGCGTCATCTCTTCCTGGGAGCGGCGGCTCCGCCCGCCCCCTGGCAGGAGTGCGGACTGGACCCGAGCGCCGACGGTCTCGGCTGCGCCTCCTTTCCCCCCTGTGAAGTTGTCGCGCCTCCGCCGAACCCATCCGAGGCTATAGCCCTGCTCAGGACAGCTGAAGATGGAGAGGTTGATGTGATGGTGACCGGCGCGGTGGTTACCTACAAGCGGCCGGCTGTTGGCGGCGCCCCGGCCGGGTTCTTCCTGCAGGCGGACGCCTCCGGCCCGGCGATCGTCGTTGAGCTCGATCCGCTCTCTCTCGACCCTGAACCCCAGGTCGGCGATCTACTCAGCCTTCGCGCCACCGAGCTCGGCACCATCTACGATGCCCGCGCCATCCGCGCCCTGGCCGACTACGAGGTTCTCGAAAGCGGGATCGACGTCTCCACCCTGGCCCAGGAGGTCTCCAACGCGGCGGATCTCGTCGACGCCCTTGATGATTACGAGAGCGAGCTGATCACCCTGACCTGCACGCTCCAGAGCGAGTTCGCCTTCGCCGGCGGCGGCCACCTCTCCGCTGTGGTGTCTACTGCGGCCATCAGCGACAACTCGGACCTTCGCCTCAGGATTACCGATTCCCTGCGTGACTCGCTGGCAGCCAAGAACAACCTGGTGAATGGCTGCGTCCTGTCGCTCACCGGCCCCATGTGGAGATTCCGAGGACAGGCCCAGCCAAGCGCCTACAGCATCGAGGACGTCTCCGTCGACAGCTGTCCCGCTCCTCCATCCCCCCAGGTTACAGGCGCCGCGGCTGGCAGCCGAACCGAGGTAACCATCTCTTTCGACATGGCCATCGATGCCGTGAGCATCGGAGACCCCGAGGCCGCCTTCACCTTCGCCCCTGAACTCGGAATCTCAGAAGCCACGGTTGAGGGAGACCAGGTCATCCTCGCAACCGAGGAACAGGCGCCCGGAACCGACTACACCGTAACCGTGGCAGATTCCGTCACCAGCCTGCTCGGCGCAGGGGTGGACCCCGATGCCAACTCGGCGGGCTTCACCTCCATGGGCTCCGGATTTTCCATCAGCTCGGTGGACTATCCCGTGATCGCCCACGGCGCGAGCCTCCAGATCACCGGCAACCAGCTCTCGAGCGCCTCCGAGGTAACCATCGGCGGCGAGCCGCAGGGTTTCACCGCCGACTCCGACAGCCAGCTCACGGTCGCCTCCGTCCTTGACTCGACACCCACTGGTTCGACCGAGCTCATCGTAACGTCTGAGTCCGGCGCCGAGGCGGTCCTCGACCTGACCGTGATCCATCTCGTGATCAACGAGGTGGACTGCGACCAGACCTCCACCGACACCGGCGAATTCGTAGAGATCTCCGCCGGCATCGCCGGGGTCGATCTCTCAGGCTACGTGCTGGTCCTCTACAACGGAAACGGCGACAGGGTCTATGGCCAGCGCCAGCTTGACGGTGTCACCAACGATGAGGGTTTGCTACTCGTGGGCCCCTCCGGTTTCGCTCCGGAACCCCAGGTCACCTGGGGCGGCGCCAGCAACCAGCTTCAGAACGGCGCGGATGGTGTCGGCCTCCACCAGGGAGATGCCGCGAATTTCCCCGGAGGCGCGGGCGTAAGCGCTGAGGGACTCATCGATGCGGTCGTCTACGGGACCAGCGATGGCGCCGATGCGGGACTGCTCGATGGCTTGTTCGGCGCCGGGAACGCCCTCGGCTCTCAGCTTGATGAAAACGCCAACCGCAACAAGGACACCGAGTCGATCCAGCGCTGCGGCGAGACTCGCCTTGATTCAACAGGCTGGAACGTGACCGCCCCGACGCCTGGCGCGCCGAACACCTGCCTGGCGCCCGCGGGATAAGCTGGAGGTGTCTCAGCCTGGGTTTGGGCCCTGGAAGACGGGGCTGCGGTACGGCTTCAGCATTGGCGGCTGCCCGGCCGCCGAAAGGAAAAAGGGCTGAGGCTTGACCTTGCATCGCCCGGGCGTAAGATCATTGGTCGGTCGAAGGTCCCCTGAAAACCAAGCAGCAGGAATCGTAATGGCAGCAAAAAGTCGTCAGTTCCCCGATGAGATGGATGACAGCCAGGATGACATCGGCATGAGCGATGCCGACCTCGAGGCCCTGATGGGCGGAGCCTCGGCGCCATCTCCCGGCAAAACCATTGATGTAGACAAGCTCGAGCCCGGCGACCGCCTCGAGGGAAACGTCATCGATATCCGGGCCGGCGAGGTTCTCCTCGAGCTCGACGGCAAGCACCACGGCCTCATCGAAGAGGATGAGTTCGAAGAGGACGAGGAGCTGCCGCTCCTCGGCACCAGGATCAAGGCGAGCGTCATTCGCTATGATGGCGCCCGTGACATGGTCCTCCTGTCGGTCGGCAAGGCCCGTAAAGAAGTCTTCTGGGAAGATCTCCGTCCGGGCTCACTGCTCGAGGCCCTGGTCACGGGAACGAACAA
Source organism: uncultured bacterium (assembly GCA_913042995.1). Taxonomy (GTDB): domain Bacteria; phylum Planctomycetota; class UBA8108; order UBA8108; family UBA8108; genus UBA8108. Next base: position 6,159 of record CAJWMA010000194.1, read on the forward strand.
GGGCGGACTGGACCTCGACATCAAGGGAGTGAGGGCCTTCATGCCCATCTCCCAGATTGACATCAAACGGATCGAAGACGCGACTCCCTTCGTCGGAAAAAAATTCCGCGTCGAGGTCACCCAGGTCGACAGGGAAGATCAGAACCTGGTGGTGAGCCGGCGGGCCGTGCTCGAGAAGCAGGCTGTCGAGCTGAAGGGCAACGCCCTGGCAAGACTATCGGAGGGAGAGCTCCTCAAGGGAACCGTTGTCAAGACCAACAACCATGGAGCCTTCGTTGATCTCGGCGGCGTCGAGGGCCTGATCCACCAGAGCAAGCTCCACACCTGGAGCAGGGAGACCGGGCAGAGCGCGGAGCTCGCGGTTGGCGCCGAGGTCGAGGTCGAAATCCAGCGCGTTGACTCAGAGCGCGAACGAGTCAGCCTGGACCTGCGCCGGGGCTCGGTCCTCGATTGGAGCGCCTCGGCCGCGAACTACGAGGTTGGCGAGGAGTTTACCGGTTGGGTCTCGGGGAAAACCGCCGATGGCGTTCACGTCGCGATCGAGGAAGGTGTCGAGGGCATCATCCCGCGGGCGTGCCTGCTCGAGATGAAGGATCCCCCTGTCAAGGGAGACATCATTCGCACCTGTATCACCAGCATCGATCCCGAAAAAAAATTGATCGAGCTGAAGCCGCTCTAATAGCGGAGGAACACGGAGTCACATGAACGCAGAACGTAAAAAATCTCCGATCGGAGTCCTCTTTCTGACGGTCTTTGTCGACCTGGTCGGATTCTCGATTATCTTTCCGCT
>CAJWMA010000195.1 GCA_913042995.1 uncultured bacterium
TTGAGAACCAGGCCGATCTGCATGGGAATGACAGGAAGCCAGAGGGTATGAACCCCTGGAGAATTGGAGGGAAGAACCATTCCCAGGGCGGAAGTCTGGGCCTGGTAGCTGACAACCACGCCGCGGTCTTCCACACCGTAACCCCGTGTCAGGATATCAAGATCCAATCCCCTGGTCAGGGCGTCGAGCATCTTGTCCATGTTGGTCAGCACGAAGTGGTTCTTCTTCATGTTGGCCTTGCACATATGCTCCGGAAGCCCTGTCGTGGACGATTGCTGCCTGGCAAAATCATCCGGGGTCTGCACGCCATCTCCCATCGGCAGCGAGCCATCGAGATAAAAATCAGCGGCCTTCTTCATCATCTCGATCAGGTCGCCCGCGGGGATTTCCCGCAGGCATTCACGCGCTCTCTCGACCTTGCGCATGTCCCGGGCCAGGAGTCCCGTGTTGGCCTGGCTGACCTTGGCAACCGGCTCACCAGTGATGAAGTGAAAGATCTCTTCCTTTTCGAGGCTCTCGTAGGGAGTGCCCCAGCGCAGGATAGGAATATTCAGCAATGTTCAGGTTCCTTGAATTGAAACAATCGTTTGTTGAAGCCAGCGGCCCGCTATCAATAGACACCCACTGTCGTGGCCGATGCAAATTCACGGAAAGGACGCACCCCGCTGATGCCATCCCACGGATAGTCATCATACGGCTCCTCCCGCTCGCCCTCATCCCGCTCGAGGAAGCCGGGAACGAAAAGCTCCCTGGTCAGCGTAGTCAGCCGGACCCTGCCGGTCTCCCCGTACGGAACAACCTCGGCCGGGTCGTCAAAGGAGACCACCTCTATTACCGCCCGAGGCTGGGGGGCGTAGTAAACAATCTTGTAATCATCCGCCGGGACCACCGGCCTCGAACAGGCCAGCCCCATCAGGGTGTTGCCGTAGGTCGGAGTCATGTAGATATCTCCAAGGAGCTCCTCGCTGGCGAACCGGGTCCACTGCGGGGTAAACTCGGTCCCGCCGGAAAAGATCCCCCTGATTCCGAGTTCTTCCAGGCTGGTGCCCCTGCGCTCAAGCTCGAAGGCCAGTCCCTCCAGCAGTTTCGGTGTGGTGAACATGCACTGGATATCATGGCCCGCCTGCAGGAGGGTGATCGCCTGCTCGATAACGTGATCCTTATAGGCCTCGAGCTGGTCCATCCACCGCTTCTTGATGAGCTTGATGACCCAGCGCGGATCGAGATCAACACAGAAACAGATTCCCCCACGATACTGGCAGAGGTGCTCCACGGCGAGCCGCAGCCGGCGCGGTCCGGAGGGTCCGAGCATCAGCCAGTTCGCTCCCCTGGGAAAATGCTCCTCGGGAAGGGTGTCGCTGAACATCTCGTAATCGATCCTGTGATCATTGACCACCAGCCTGCTCTTGGGAATTCCAGTCGTCCCCCCTGTCTCGAAAACGAAGGCAGGCTCCTTCTCGTAGCCTTTCGGCAGCCAGCGGCGCACGGGGCCTCCGCGAAGCCAGTCATCTTCAAAGAGCGGGAATTTTTTCAGATCGTCGAACGCGACAATCTCTTTGCGAGGATCCCAACCAAGCTTTCCGGCATAATCAAGCCAGAACGGACAGCCTGTGTCCGGATTGAAATGCCACTCGATGATTTCCCGGACATGGGCATCCAACCCCTCCCGGGAAGCTGTAACCTTCTCAGCCAGTTCAGGCGAAGAGTTCTGGGCGTTCACTGTTAATCAGGTCCTGGTAGGAAAAAAGCTGGAGCGCTAGGAGGAATATACAGGTGGTGAAAATACCCGAGCATCCCGATCTTGACAACTCTTTGTCCCCTGCGACAAACACACAGGCTGGTTTTTTTTCGATGGTCGGCATTAAAATCAATCTACCAGGCACGCCATCGGAAACTGTCGATGAGAAGATCATCGATGGAACCAGAATATCCCACGTGCGAAAAAGAGGGACCCGGAAGATGGGTAAAAAGTGAATGTCCGTGATCGAAGCGAATGACCGGCTGGCTACGCTGCCAGCGGCCCTGGCCTGCGCCCTGCTATCCTTTTCATGTCACAGCTGCCCGGAAACTACAGCCCCCCACGAAGCGACAACTGGAAACCCTGAGATGAGTCACCTCGAACAAATAGCGGAACTCGGAGCCGGCACGAAGAGACTCGACATCTTCGTGGTGCCCGGAATTTTCGAAGGAGCATCCTACGCGAAGGCGCTGGCCGCCAGGCTCAGGACTGATGCCGAAAGCGATGGCGCCTGTCGCCGGATCCTGGCAGGACACTCGATTCACCTCTCCACCGTCATGGCTCCCGGCTACCACCCCGAAGACCAGGGCCGCGGCGTGTGCCCGGACAACGGCATCTACCTGTCGCGGATCAGGGAGACCTACGCTTCCCTGCCGCCCGATTCGGCGAAGGTTCTCATCGCCCACTCCTGGGGAGGCGCCACCTGTCTCTCCGGATCGCTCTGGACGGACAAGGCGGAAGCCGAGCTGCCTGACCTCGCTGTCTTTTCCGCCCCGGCCTGGAGCGACCACATTGGATTTCTCTCTCGGATATCCGGAATGGTACTTGGCATTCCCCTGTCTCAATACCCGGCACGTTTCCTGACCCGAGCCATCGGCTGCAAGGTACTGATGGACAGTCCCCTTCCGGAGGTCCGGGCCATAGCGCTTGGAATGCCTGACATCTTCTCCTCAAGGGGGGTGGCCTATCAGAGCTACCGCCGGGCCATCGAAGGTCCGGACCTCGGCAGCCACGATGCTGAATCCCTGCGCAAGCTCCTGCGGGAGTCCGGGAAGAAGGTGGCCATCATCCAGGGCTCTAAGGACTTCGCCCTCAACGGACCGAAGGTCATCGCAACCCTGGAATCCATCGGGGAGCTCGACAAGCTGTCAGAAAACACCAGGGTACTGAGCAACGAGTGCGATCACTGGCCCCTGCTGGAGAGCCCAGGGCTCCTTGGAAAGGTCATCGAAGCTGCCCTCCTTCAGCCTTCGGACTGAGTCCTCCGCCCGCGAAGTTCTCCCAACTGGCCGCGGTAGGCGAGATCAAGCGCCTCCATCGTATGGAGGACGGGTAGATCCACGCCGCGCGCGCGCAGCCGACTCTTGAGCTGCATGATGCAGCCGATGTTTCCGGAAACGACAAGATCGGCCCCCGTGCTGATAAGAGCCTCCACCTTCCTGTCGCCGATCTCACGGGCAAGCTCGGGCTGCTCAATATTATAGATTCCAGCCGAACCACAGCAGGCATCCGCGTCGGGAACGGGAACCAGCTCGAGGCCCGGTATCTGTTCCAGCAATCGACGCGGCGGCTGCCGAACTCCCTGGGCATGGGCAAGATGGCAGGCATCCTGGTAGGCCGTTCGCAGCGGTTTGACCAACGGAGCTGGCGCCTCGATACCGAGCCTGTCGAGAAAAACCGAAACATCCTCAACCCGCGAGCTGAATCTGGATGCCTCAGCTTCGCGCCTCGTTCCCCTGAACAGTGCCGGGTACTCACTGATACCGGAGCCGCAGCCAGCCGCGTTGGTCACCAGTGAATCCATCTCGTCGTCAAAGGAATCCAGCAGAGATTCCGCCAGCTCGCGAGCCTGCCGCCTCTCCCCCGAATGAATGCTGAGGGCGCCGCAGCAGCCCTGGCCGGCAGGCGCTTTCACCTCGACACCGTTTCGTGCCAGCACCCGGACAGTAGCCTCGTTGATGGAGGGAGCCAGGACCGCCTGGGCGCAACCCAGCAGCAGGCCGACCCGCCCGCGCTCCTCTCCCTCCGCCGCGGTGAGCGGGGAGATGCCTCGATCCCGGGGGGAACGGCCGGGGGAGAGCTCCAGCATCGCCCTGAGGCCCTGCGGCAGGACTCCTCTTGTCCACCTCAGCCATCTGGCCATCCATAAGGCGGGCCTGAGACGAGCAGGGTAGGGCAAGGTCTTGAGCACAAGGAAACGAAGCAGGCGTCTCCAGGGCGACAGCCGGCCCTGCTCATTCGAAAGCGCCCGAAAAGGAGTCAGCAGAGCGCCATATTCGACTCCGGACGGACAGGCCGGCTCACACGCGAGACAACCGAGACAGCGATCGATATAGGGCGCGACTTCGGGAAGCTCGACACCTCCCTCCAGGGTTTCCTTCATGAGAAAGATCCGCCCGCGGGGAGAATCCATCTCCTCGCCAAGGGCAGTGTAGGTAGGACACGCCGGCAGGCAGAAACCACAATGAACGCAGGCCTCTACAGCCGAGAGCATGGCGGGGCCTTCGGAACCGAGATCAGCTGCGTGGATCTTATGCTGCATCGTTCCTATGGCTCCCGCCTGGAGGGATGGATAGAGAACGTTCCGGGACCATCAAGAACGGATCGAATCCGCCCCTCAAATGGCCCCTCTTTTCTGTTGAGCAAAGGGCCTGCGCTCGAGTCAGCGGAGTGCCATAGGATGAGCCCTGTCGTTCCAACGTTTAAAAGCAGCTCCTCCAGCTTCTCAAAAGACTCTCCAGCAGGCCAGCAAACCCACGCGACGCTGCCGCCGCAGCCGTAACGCCTCACGGCTCCCAGCTCATCGAGATGGCTGTCAAGCGCCTCGATAACAGCCAGGGTGGCGGGTATCTTGACGAAGCTGTCATCCCTCGACGCCCAGGAGAACTCGCCCTCCCTCCGCCAGCAGTCTTCCTCATCATCCACCAGCTCACAGGGGAGATCGAGCAGGGCGCGCAAACGCTGGATACGAGCGGGAAGAACCGATTCGATGCCGCCGAGACGAAGCAGCAGGGTTCCGGGAGGCTCGAGCTCGAGGGCAAACAATTCCTCCACAGATGAATTCAGCCTGGCCACGGCCTCAACAGCCTCCGCGAGACCGCCGGCATCAGCCCTCAAGGTCGCAAAGGCCTCCTTGCTCGGAAAGACCTTGAAGGTGAGATCGACGAGGACGCCAAGCTCACCGAGGCTGCCTGTCAGCAGCTTTGGGAAATCGAATCCGGCCGCGTTCTTGACCACCTTTCCGCCGCCGCGGAGTTCACGCCCCTCACCGTCAATAAAGCTCGCGCCGATAAGGAAATCACGAACTCCGCCATAGCGATAGCGGCCAGGACCACTGACTCCCGAAGCGACTGCTCCCCCAAGCGTCGAGCCTGCCTCGCTCAATGGAGGATCAAAGGGAAGGTACTGCCTGTTATCGCTCAACGCATCCCTGACCTCCGCAACCGGGGTGCCGCTCAGGGCGGTGAAGGTATATTCTCCCGGATCGTATTCGATGATGCCGCTGAGGCCGGAGAGATCGAGTATGGGAGTATCGGCCGCGGCCGCCAGGAGAGCGGGCTTGGTCCCTCCTCCGCGCGGCCTCAGCCGCTTCGAGGAACGCACAGCCTCGACGGCTTCCGCTCGATTCCCGGGCGCACTGAGGTTCATTCCCTGCTGATCCTTCCCTCTCTCTCAAGCGGATGGGCACCGTGAAACTTCATAGCCGGGGGTTCGCCCTCCGGCAGCATCTTCCCCTTATTGGCCAGCTCGGAGGGATCGATGGCCGCCCGAATCCTCTTCATCGCGTCGATATTCTCGGCTGAGAACATGTCATTCATATAGGCGATCTTTTCGACACCCACGCCATGCTCTCCGGTGATGGATCCTCCCAACCCCACGCAGAGCCTCAGGATCTCACCGGCGAGTTCCTCTGCCCTCTCGAGCTCACCATCGACCCTGCCATCATAGAGAATCAGCGGGTGGAGATTACCGTCACCGGCATGGAATACGTTAGCTACACGAAGGCCGTGGCTTGAGCCAAGCTCTTCTATTTTCCTCAGCGCCTCACCAAGACGACCGCGGGGAACGACCCCATCCTGTACCAGGAAATCCGGGCTGAGCCGCCCGGCCGCGGAGAAGGCGCTCTTCCTTCCCTTCCAGATCCTGACCCGTTCCTCCTCGTTCTCTGCCTCAACAACCTCGCTGGCCCCGGAGGTTTCGATCAGCTCAAGCAAGCGCAGCCGCTCCGCCTCGACCTCCTCGGCCGGTCCCTCGAGCTCAACGATCAGGACCGCGGCCGCGCCCTTGGGATATCCAGCATCCACAGCAGCCTCGGCCGCCTCGATCGCCAGGCGATCCATGATCTCCATGGCTCCCGGCAGCAAACCGGAAGCGACCACCAGGGAGACCGCGTCACCCGCACGCTCGAGACTATCGTAGGCCGCCAGGACGGTCTGGTAACGCTCAGGGCGCGGCAACAGCCTCAAGGTAATCTCGAGCGCTATGCCGAAGAGCCCCTCGGATCCGACAAAAAATCCGGACAGATCGGGCCCCACGCCCTCGAGACTTTCCGATCCGAAATCGGCAAGCTCTCCATCCGGCAGAACGGCTTGAATACCCAGCACGTGGTTGGCCGTCATTCCATACTTGAGACAATGCGCTCCGCCGGAGTTAAAGGCTACATTTCCTCCGATCGTGCAGATCAGCTGGCTCGATGGATCGGGCGCGTAATAGAGACCGTAGGGCTGGACCGCCTCGGACACCTTCAGGTTGACCGTCCCGGGCTCAACGACGGCGACCCTCTCGCGCGGGTCGATCCGCAGGATGCGGTTGAGACGATTCAGCCCGATGACAACCCCATCCTCCACCGGCAGAGAGCCGCCGGAGAGGCTGGTTCCGCTGCCGCGAGCCATGAAAGGAACACCGTGGCGATAGCAGGCGCGCACCGTGGTCACCACCTCCTCCGCGGTCTCAGGCAGAACAACGGCCCTGGGACGGGCCTTGAAGGCGGTCAAGGCATCGGACTCATACGGCGCCAGCTCCGCGGCGGCGGTAAGCAGCCGCCCGGGCGGATAGGTTTTCTTCAGATCGTGGAGCAGTTCACTCAATTTGGCCGCCTCTTCAATCACCGAATGGAGGCATCATAGTCCCAGCCACACGCGGATTTGACAAGCCCTTCCCGCTCCCTCAAGTCTCTGCTAACATTCCTCCTGTCTTCGCATAG
>CAJWMA010000196.1 GCA_913042995.1 uncultured bacterium
GCGGCCGCGCCGGCCGGCGGCGCGGGAGCAGAGGCCGGAGGCGCGGCTCGCGGTGGAGGCCGCGGCGGCGGTGATGAAGGCAGATTCGTCGCTCTCCAGGCCGGGCAACAGGGAGGTGTCGGCGTTGAAGGAGGCTCGCAGAACTTTGACTATCTCATGGAGGCGATCTTCAATTCCCAGCAGCATGAGGTTGGCGAGGTCAAGGTGAAGGTCACGATCACCGACAATGAGCGCCGTTTTGATCTGAACCGGCTGTTTGAATACGCCCCGCTTCCGGCTGAGGAGGATGCTCTCACCGGGCCGGGAGGCGCGCTCTCTGGCGAGGAGCTCGCGGAGATGGCGGCCGGGACCTCAGCTGATACTGCCAGGGGCCAGCAATCGCTCGGCGACAAGATCCGGTCACGGGTCGGGCTTATCAACCGGGATGATAATTCCGGGGAAGATGGCGAGGCTGTCAACGAACTCGAGGGAGTCGTTGGCCTTGAAGACGAGGCTGAATTGACGGAGTTCGTCGAGCCGACCGAACAGCAGGAGGAAGCTACCATCCTGATGCTTGGCCGGGCCATCGAGGTGATCCTGAGCCTTAACGAGGACCGGGATTTTTTCTACCGGGACAACTACACCTCCGACCGGCTGGCCAGGGACATTGTCGATTACGTTATTGCCAGGCGCACTTCCATTGATCAGAACAGGATCTATCACACGACCGAGTTGCTGAATGTTCCCTCGATCACCCGGGAGCTCTTCTACGGACCCGGGCCGGAGGAACTCCCGGAAGAGGGACTCGAGACGGCTGCCGGGTTCCTTTTGCAGAAAGACGAATTCGGCGATCTCTCCGCGACCTATATTTACGACAGCGACCAGGAATTCCTCCGGGAGCAGGAGGCGGATGCTCTCTCGGGTCTTATGGAGGCCTTCCCAGGCGGTCTGCCGCCGGAGCTGATCCAGGCGCATGGCCAGGAATTTCCCGGAATCGGCGGGCTGAACGCGAACTCTCTGACCCGTGGGATGACTGGTCCGGCCCAGGCCTTTGACGAGGAAGGCTACGAATACATTGAGCAACCCGAGGTGCCGATCGGTCTGCAGGACCTCTTTACCACCTTCTCCTCAGGTAAGATCAATATCAACACCGCCTCGGTGCCGATTCTTTACGCGCTGCTGCCCTCTCTGCGGGAAGGCAATGATGAGGAGGCGGAGAACGTGGCCCTGTTGATCAATGATTACCGCTTTGAGTACCAGGAGTACGAGGAAGAGGAGGCCGGTGCCGGGGTTGAGGGGGCGGAGCAGGCCGTGTTGAAGGATCTTGGCCAGCCCAAGAGGCCGCTTCCGCCGGAGGAAGAGGAGCTTGGCGCGGAGCTGGATCTCAACTCCATGGTCGGGGTTGACCAGATGGGACTCGATGGAACCGGCAGCACTCCCATGGCTGACGTCGAGACCAATTATTTCACTAACCTTGAGCAGATCGAGCTGGTCGATGGTACGGCAGGCGACGCGGACGATCTTCTGACAAGCGATGTAGGGGTCGATCGCGTAGATGCTGAAGATGACCCCCTGTTGCAGAGGGTTCTCAACGATTACAGGAATGTTATGTGTTTTGCAGGTACTTATTTCACTATTGAACTTAAGGCAAAGACTCAAACGAGTCCGCTGGTAAAATCGGGCATAATGATCATCAAGAGAAATGTCCAAGAGAAATTGATGGAAGTCGTTCTCTGGAAAGAGTTGCAGGACTGAATCATGAAGTTGAATGTCAATACAGTTCGTATTTTGATGATGGGCGTTAACCTCGGGGTGACGGTGTTCATCGTGACCGGTTACCTCGGAGGCATGGGCATGCCCAGCATCTCCTCGATGTTCTCGGATGGTTCCGCCGAGGAAGGCGCGGCCCTCTCTGTCGAGTTGAAGAAGGCGGGTGATTTCAAGTACACCGACAAGGATCTCGTGGAGCCGGAGTCCGCCGAGTCAAAGGTCCGGGCCTCCGCGGCCTGGCTCATGCCGAAGCCGCCGGCTCCGCCGGTTGTTGCTACCGAGCCTACGGACCCGGTCGAAGAGGAGGAGGAGGAGGAGCCCGAGACGAAAGATGGCGAGCCGATCGAAGGCGGGCCGCTTCAGAAGGATAATTGGAATTACGTACACGGAATCATCTTTTCAGAGACTCCGCTCAAGAGTTGGATTCGCCTGGAGAAGAAGGATGAACAAAAAACTTCCTCCCTTCCGTCTCCTTCCCGTTATTCAAGGGGGAGAAGCTCCAGCAGCCGCTCCAGCAGCAGCCGCTCCAGCAGCAGCATCCGCCGTTCGAGCTCGAGCAGCAAGGGCCGCTCGGCTTCCTCGGCGAACACCATCACTCTGACCCTTGAAGATCGCTGGTTCGTGGATGAGGAGAAGGGGCTCGATTTCAAGGTCCACCATGTCGATGCCGACAAGATCATCTATTGGACGGATAATCCTAACCGGAAGTATTCTCTTCCCAGGGTGAGCGAGAGCTACTTTCTCGAGGAGACCAGGGAGGAGCGAAGACTCGCTCCGAAGAAGGATGAAGAGGAAGAGGGAGAGGAAAAGGAAGCTGAGGAAGAGAAGAAGTTCTTCAAGAGATTTCCCAAGGGAACAAGGCCGCTGGAGAAGAGGGAAGAGGATTACCGGAAGCTCCTGGCCGGGGAGGAAACCACTGGTTTCCTGGAGCCCAAGCAGTTGGGAGAGAAGATCGCTTCTCCCAAGATCCCTGTGAGGCCAACGACTTCAGGTTCTTCGAGCTCAGGTTCAAAGTTCTCCGCCTCAGGCAAGCCGGTCTATCCGAAGTCGTCAACGTCGACCAAGAAGTCTTCCGCGCCTAAGAAGCCGGTTTCTACAGCTCAGCAGAAGGTCGAGGCGCTCAAGACACTCCAGGGGCTGAAAAACAATCCCAAGTATCAGAAAGTTGATCCCAAGAAGCGAGCCGAGCTTGAGAACCTTATCAAGGGAAAGCGCGGGAGCGGCAAGTAGAAGGCCTTTCGGGCCGGGTAACTGAAATAACGAAGAAACTGCAGAGTTCTTTAGCTCTCAGTCGATAAAGAAAAACCATGGCTGTCATCCTAGGACTCGATATCGGGTCATCTACCATAACCGGGGCTGTTTTTTCCGGTACTCAGAAGAAGTTTCGTTTGATTGACTTCTTCATTGAAGAGATTCCGCCCGTTCATACGGGGGAATACTCCGAGGATGATGAGTACATCGCTCCGATGACCGCTGATGAGCTGCTCGTCAAGATCATGAGTGAGCGCAATCTCAAGGATGCCGATGTCGTGACGGAGGTCGATGCCAAGGATTGCATCATGAGAGAGATCTCGGTGCCCTTCACCAAGGATGAGCAGATTAGTAAGACCGTGTTCTTCGAGGCCGAGAACTATTTCACCGGCTTTGACCTGGAGAATACCGTTCTTGATCACATCAAGACCGGAGAGAGCGAGGGCAGCAGCAGCCTGATCGTTTCCGCTCTGAACCACGACACCATCGAAGCGCATCTCGAGCTTTTGAAGACCGCCTCGCTGGATCCGGTCGCGGTGGATCTGGACACCTGCGCGCTCTTCAACGCCTACAAATCCTCGGCGTCATACGACCAGGAGAAGACCACCCTGGTGGTGGATATGGGGGCGACCTCAACCAAGATCGTTTTGGTCGAGGGTGGAGAGCTGAGAAAAATGCGCTCCTGTCGGCTGGAAACGGGCGTCGCGGCGGCTGCCCGGATGCTCCTGGTAGCCAAGGAGGCCGAGGCCGACGAGGTTCCTGTCGAGACGGAGGAATCGGCTGTCGATGGCCGTCTCAAGGAACTGGAGGAGACCCTCGATATCTTCGAGGACCAGGCGACGAGTCCCAGCGGGTCAATGGATGAGCTTGACCTGGACAACGACCCCGAGCCCCCCCTGGATTCGGCTTCCGCTGCCGAAGAGGACTCCAGCGAGCCCCCGGCCGCGGATTACCAGGGAATGTTCCCCGGCCAGGCGGAACCGGAGGAGTTCAGCTACGAGGAATACCTTGCCCGGATCTCACTTGAGATTCAGCGGAGCCTCGCGGGGGTTTCACTTGGATCTTCGGTTGAACGCATCGTCATCACCGGCGGAATGAGCAGTCGCGAGGAGGCGCTCGCCTTCTTTACCGATGAATTCGAAACCGAGACGGTCCGGCTGCGATTTGACGATTGTTTCGAGATGGATCCCAAGGTGGCGGAAGATCCTTCTATCCATCTCAGTGGAGCCGCGGCCATCGGGCTCGGTATGAGGGTCCTTCGGGAGGACAGCATCGGGGTCGATTACCGCAAGGGTTCCTTTCGCTACGAGCATAAGTTCGAGCGCGTGAAAATTCCGCTGATGGTGGGCGCCTTCCTGGTCTTCCTCTTTTTCCTGCAGGCGACCTTCTGGTCCTTCCAGGAATATAAGGAGGAGAAAAAGCGCAGGCAGGCCTTCGCGAAGCGGAACAAGGATATCTACGAGAGCTTTTTCGATGAAAAGCTTCGCGGCAACGCCTTTTCGGCGCTGAAAAAGAAGAAGCAGGCGTGGGAGGGTCGAGGGGCCGGAGATGTCCCTCGTTTTGTCGACTTCGCCGATGCGATGAGGAGCTTCTCTGAGGTGATGAACGACAGCGATGTCTACTTCACCATCAAGAGCATGGATTTCAAGTTCCGCATCAAGAGCCGCTCGGTGAAGAGCAGCGGCAGGGGAACCTCAACGCTTGATTCGGTTCAGCCTTCAAAGGTCGAGATCGAGGCTGAAACCGCCAGCAATGCCCAGGTCAAGCTGCCGAACCAGTTCAGAACTTCGGCGGCGAGCATGTTTACCTGTACGGCATCTCTCTCCGGCAGCAGGTCGGAGGGCAAGGCGAACATTCCGCTCGAGCTGCAGGTCAAGCAGGACAAGCTGAAAGAATACAAGTAAGTGAGAGCGAGAAACCATGTTCGGCAATAGTGAAGAATCCCGCAGCGAGCCACAACAGATCGTCATCCTGACCCTTGCGATGACGGCGGCCGGCTTTCTCCTGCTCTACCTGATGCTGCAGTATTACCTGATTCCTGATCTCAAGAGCCAGGTTGGCCAGGAGCGGGCTGTATACAAGAAACTCGTCAAGGAGCTCGATTCCGAGGAGATGAGGCAGCTGCGGCACCAGGCGAGGCTGCAGGATGAGAACGATCAGCTGCAGTCTCTTGGTGAAATCGTCGTCGACAAGATCGGCATCTACGGCCTTGAACTCAGCAAGCAGACCCCCAAGCGTCCACGGGATATTGGCGCCAACCTCGTCGAGGAGGGCCAGAATATTCAACTGCTGAGCGCCCCGCTGGATAAGATCCTTCGTTTTGCCGCCGCGGTGCAGGAGGCCAAGAACTCCGTGCGTATCGAAAGCTTCGAGGTTCGAAGAGCCTCCCGGTCCCGAACCGGGGATGCTGAGAATTCGTGGCTCGCCGAGCTGGACCTCGTTGACTACAGGGCGAAGGAATAGGCGGCCGCCTCAGGTCATCTTGATGAAGTTTCGCAGCTTGTTGGAGACGGCGGTTCTCGCCCTCTGCAGGGAGTCGGCGACGGCCTGCTGGCTGATACCGAGTCGGCTCGAGATGGCCTTCTGGGAGAGGACGCTCCTGTAGTAGAGGGTGACGACCTCCTGCTGCCGCTGGGTAAGGATCTCGATATTGTCGAGCAGAGCCTGCGTCATCAACTTTCCCTGGTAGATACGAAGCAGGTCTTCGTAGTCAACCCGGCCCTGCTCCATGGAGGGCAGGTGCGGCTCTACATAGTCGCAGATCTGGTTGCAGGTTCGTCGCAGTGGGCAGAGGTTACAGAGCATATCATTCGGAGATTACAGGTCAGCAACTGACAGGTCGCGGTCGCATGTTGCCGACCGCCGTCCTGACAAGGCTATCATACCCCTCCGTGGCCTGTCAAAGATGGCCGGAATGGGCCCGATAAGGCCTGCCGCCCCAGTCTTTCCTCCAAGGCCTCGCTGGAAGATCTGTAATCGAATTGGGTTTGAAATGAGCTCCGTAATTTTTTCTCCGTCGTGCTCGAATCCCGCTATCGCGTCCTCTTACGGGGCCCGGGTAGAAAACTGCCTCCCAGGTGGTAATATCGAGTAGGTTTTGAATGTCTCGCCGAGCAGGCCGGCAACGAGCCGGGCAGCGCGCGGGCTATTGAATCAAGGAGCCTTTGTATCCCTCTATGATGTTCAGCAAGACGATTTCGGCAATCCTCATCGTGGTCTGCCTGGCGGCGGCCGGCGGGCGCGCGGAGGCCCAGGAGCTGAGGCTGGTTCCGGCCGGCGATGCCTTCGACTGCATGGACTTCTCCATCGACGTGGTGCTGGTCAACGCCGGCGAGCCTGTCTTTGGCTTCCAGGTATCCCTTTCGTTTCCCGCCGCCTCTTTCGAGCCTGTTTCGTTCGAGGGGGTCGCTTCCGACTGGTCGATCCGCAGCAGCGGCAGCTTCCCGTTTGCCGCGGCTTCGCCGTGCGGGCCGTGGGCGGATGGCGAGGGAGTTGACAGAATCCTCATAGCTTCGACGGTCTATCCCGACCCCGGGTTGGCGGGCAGGGGGGTCGCCGATGAGGTCGAGGGTGAGGAGCTTGTTCTCGGGAGAATTGTATTCAGGCCCCGGGGCGGAGCCGCAGGCGGCGTCATCTCAGCTTCGGGAACCGATTGCCCGGGCAGCCCCGTCGAGTTTCCCACCGCGTTTTTTAACGCCGATGGGCGGACGCGCAGCGTGAATACCGAGCCCCTGGTGGTTTCCATCAGGGATGGCAGAGTCGAGGGGCTCTCCTGCGCCGCGCAGGGCGAGGCGGGAGTCGAGCTCAGCTGGGAGGCTCCGGAATTTCTCGAGAGTGTACGGATCGTGAGAGATGGAGAGGTCATCGGTTCAGTTGCCGCCGCCAGCGGACGCTATCAGGATGATCCCGCGCCCGGCAT
>CAJWMA010000197.1 GCA_913042995.1 uncultured bacterium
CGCTTCGGTAAACAGTCGGCGGCGGTGGATTCGCTGGCCAGCGGTACTTTTCCGCGAATACGAAAACGCTGCCGCTAACTTCGTCGACCGTCACCCCTCCACCACTGAAGATATGCTTGTACTTGCCGAGAACAATCGGGGGACCCCACGTCTTTCCTCCATCTTCACTGCGGCGAACCTGGAGGGCCTCTCCTGAGACAAAGGTCGCCAGGACCGTCCCATCCATGGCCACCACCACGTTAGGCTGTCTCCCTTTCCCGTAGATTCCCTCGATGGCGAACTTCGCCTCACCCTGGAAAGACGAGAGCTGCCCCTCGGCCAGGACAGCCGAGGCCCCACCTATGGCTAAAAGTAAAACCACCACCGACAAGAATTTCGAATTCATACCAGCCCTTCCTATTTTCCCGCCTGAACCGTCACTACATTCGAAACCCCGGTACCAACGACCCCATCCGGAGTCCGTCTCACCGCGTAGAGGCGATACCTGAGAATCTTCCCGGCCTCCATCCTGATCCGGGGCGAAGAGGTCCTGTTCTCACCATGAAACGGCTTGTAGTTCCTGAAATCCATACAACCAGCCCCTTCGCAGCGCTGCAGAATGAACGCGATCTCCCCGGTGGAATTGTCCTTCCAGGTGAAACTGATCACGTCGCCCGCCTGCCTGGCCGCGACCAGTTCGCTGGGAGCATCGGCGGAAGGCTTGCCCGGCCGCGGGCCTCCCTGGTCAGGCCCGGGAGCGGCGCGAGTGTTCTTTCGAACCGGAGGCTTGTCACCAGGCTGGGCCAGCTGTCCCCGCGCGGTCTCGTAGCGTTTTTTGAAAAACTCCTTCATCGAGACCACGACATCATCATAGGACCGGTCGGAAGGATTGGTGACACGACGCTTCGGGAAGGGATCCCGCTCCAGGTCTTTCCTGATCAGCGAATAGAGGCGATCCAGCCGCGCCGAGAGCTTCCCAGGATGGAAGTGAGTCTCGAGCAACTTCTTCGCACGCTCACGATAGAGGCCAAGGAGTTCTTCATTGGCCTCTATCCTCTCCAGCAGAGGCCTCGGAGACTTGAAAACCGGCCAGGCCGCGTGCCAGCCATCGATGACCGGAACCCGCCCGAAGGCACGATCGGCGAAACCCACATCGAGATCCCAGGGCAGGTAGCGCCAACGCCCGGTCTGGCTCTCACGGTGAAGGTAATAGTTGTGCGGCCCCAGCCCTGTGTATTGATCAAAGGCGCCGGCGAGCAGCAACACGCCCATCTGCCAGGTAAAGGCGTCCACATCGAAGACCCGGCGAAGCCTCGCCGCAAAGTCCTTATCCGGGATGTCTCGGATCTCCCGGATGAGGCCCACGAGATCTGACATCTGCACGGCGGGCTCTCCCGCCTTGATCTCGAAGGCCCTGGAGTAGATGAACGGGTCATCTCCAATATAGCTCAGGTCGGCCCCCGGACCTCCTGTGTGAACCTTGAAGAGCGCGCCGTCGGCATCATCAAGGCGGTTTGAAAGAAAGGCTTTATCTATCCGCTCCACGTTTACATACATCCCGATGAATTTTCCGTTCAAAGTCACCCGGGCGTAATTGGTTCTCGAAACCGGCACTCCCACCTCGGCCAGGATGTCTGTGATGATCCTCTCGCTGAAGAGACTCCCGAACTGGACTCCATTGTCGAGCGCGACCCGCCGGAGCCCCAGGAACCGCTGCCCCTTCACGAACTCTGAGAACTTGACCAGGAAGCCGCGCTTGTGACGCTGGTTGGGCTGGGAAGAGCTGTTGCCCTTGTAGCGCAGGCCCACCCGGTCGACCAACTGGCCTCTCCAGCGAAACCGCGCCGGGACATAGACCCGCTCGGGCAAGGCGGACGCGAGACGTTCCAGGTCGACTGGCGCGACCTCGAGCTGAATATCCTGAACCACCTCCGGCGAGTAGAAGTCAGCCGCACCCGGCTGAGAGTCATCAGCCGCAGCCGTCGGTAAAATCAGAAGACAACCAAGGAACAGAAGACGTAAAGTTCTCATGAAACACCCGCTGGAATTTTTCCTGGCGCACCTTGGCCCGGTGGAAGGCGCACCGGGATTCTAAGCTAACAGCCGGCTCCCGGCGAGACCAAGAAAGGATCCGAGCGTAATCCGCCCTGGAAAAACCCTGTTTTTGATAGGAGAGGATCCGTGTTCGAAGCCTAGAATGCGTGGAGTGTTTTTCCGAAAGGGAAAACCAGCCACCGAAACTCTTCTAATAAAGGAAACGAGATGAACCGGAAATTCATGACGGCATCGGTAGCTTTCGCATGTGCGGCCTTGTTGGTTTCAACCATATCTCTGAGCACCGTCTCTGGCGAGAACTCCTCAGCAGAGGAAAAGAAGGCGAAACCGGCCAAGGCAAAGGGCCCCGGCGCTTCACTCCACGGCTATCGTTTCGAATTTCCCTGCAAAGGCAAGATGCCCGACAAGCCGAGGAAGGGAGCTGACTGCGCTTCGGCCCTGGTCAAGGGCGACCCGAACAAGACCGACAACTTCAAGACGACCAGGAAGTTCGGCGGCGACAAGGGAAAGTCCTACGATGTCACCCTCCGTTTCCGCGGCGTGGTGGAGCCGATGATGTACAAGGATGGAAAGAAGGACGGCGAGTATTTCTATATCGGCGGCGGGCCCAACAACAAGACCTACAACATCTACAAGATCGAGGTCTCATCTCCCAAATCGCATTACTTCCTCAACAGGCAGGACCGGGTAGGACACAAGATCTTCACGATCGACTACACCAGGACGATCAGGGTCGATGGCGGCGCTGTGCTGACACTCTCCGGCGATGGCCAGAACGGCAAGCTGATCTCTAACTTCAAGAAGCTCACCATTCCCGAGATCTCTCCGAAGCCCTACCACGGCCAGTTCATCCAGATCGACGTGGTCAAGGTGGCTGCGGCGAAGTAAATAGAAGGGATCTAAACGCCTGACGCCTTTTTGCTCAGTAAAATGATCCCCAAAAGCGGTTCTCTAAGAAAAACCCCTGTTTTCCGAGGGAGATAAGATTATGAAGCGCCTCCAGCCGATCATTGTATTCTTGCTCTCCTGCTTCGCGGTCGGCAGTGCGTTTTCCGACGACTACCTCATTGTGGGGACCCAGGCCAACGGCGGCGGAGCGATCTACGAGGTGAATGGCGGAAGCCTCGCGTTTATCGAGAACCTCCCGGTTGTTGAAAACGTTCCCTGGGGCGCGCGGGCAACCTACTATCACGAAGCCAACGACACGCTGTATTTCGCGGAGGGAGATTCTCCGGCTGAGTGGAGCGTTCCTCTCGGGGACCTGCTGAACCCGGCGATCACGGCCTCCTCGACCAGGATCAGAGGCTTTGACAGGCGAGGCGGCGGCGAACAGCATCCCGACATCTTCATCCGGGGGCCACAGGATGGCGAGATCTACGCACACACCCGAGGCGGAGGCCGTCTCTGGCACTACAACCCCATCACCGACACGGCCACCGATGTGGGAGTCCATACCGCCGCGACCGATTCAAAGATCTACCAGGTGGTCTACGGCGACACTCTCTATACCCACAATGGCAGCAACGGCTTTCGAGCCTGGGACCAGGTCGAGGATGGGAGCTGGTCCGCTCCCTACAACCCTCGCATCTCCGGAGTGCTTGACAGCCACGCCACAGCCGTCCGCCAAAGCGATGGAACCTACTTCTCCGGCCGCAGCGGCACGATCGCCTACGGCAGCTTCGTTACCGGAGGAGCATCGCCCGGCACCCTTCCCAGGCTCGATCCGATCTCGCCGCTGAACAGCATGGATGTCAGCGGCGACGGGACTAAGCTCTGGGTCGCCGGATTCCAGCCCCACATATCACGGACCACGAACTACCTGGGCTACTTCGACATCAGCGGCAACCTGGCCTCGGCCCGGTTCACACTGGTTGTCTCTCCCGGCGACACCCTGCCCGGCCTGACAGGGAATGACTGGCGAATCTCCATCGTGAGCATTCCCCCCAGCGGCATCGGACCCTTCCTTCGCGGAGACTCCAACAGCGACTCGACCTTCGACATCTCCGACCCGATCACCATCCTGCGCTTCCTCTTCCTCGGCGGCGAGGCGCTTGGCTGCAGGGCCGCCGCGGACGCAAACGGAGATGGGGGAATCGACATAACCGACGCGATCTACAGCCTCAACTTCCTCTTCCTCGGCGGGGAACCGCTTCCCGCTCCCACGCGATGCGCTCTCTCGGAGCTGAAAGAGGATATGGCTTTGGGCTGCGAAAACACAGCCTGCGAATAACGCTCTGCCGGGCGGAGCCTAACGAGAGGCTCCATCCTTCCCGAATCTCCAGCGAGCCTTGAAGTCGCTCGCGAGTTTTACATCCGTATCAAGCGCCGCGCGCAACATCTCGATCGGGATGGAGTTCTGTCGCAGGACAGCGTCATGGAACTGCCTGTCGGTCATCCTGCCACTGCCGACCAGCTTCCGTTGCAGGGCCCTGATCTGCAGAGCTCCGAGCATGTAGGCCGCCTGGTAGAGCGGCGAATAGCCGCCCTGGATCGAACGTCTCACCTCGGCGGTCGCATTCCGCCGTTCATGGCCGACCCTCTTGACAAGAAAATCGACCGCCTCTCCCGCCTTCATCGTCCCCAGGTGAAATCCAAGCGAGAAGATAATCCGAGCGCAGCGGTGCTTGCGCCAGAACAGCATCCCGATCCGGTCCTCGGGTGATTTCGGAAAGTCGAGATCCCAGAGCCGCATCTCCCAGTAAAGAGCCCACCCCTCGGTCCAGAAGGGAGTGTTGAATCTTCTGCGATAAGCCCGGTAACGCGCTGTCATGAAGCCCTGCAGATGATGGCCGGGAATCAGCTCGTGGTGAACAGTCGCCCGGGAAAAGTGAATGTTGTTCCCTCGCATGCTCATGAGCTTGTCCTTGTGGGCCATCTCATCGGTTGGAAAGGAAACGCTGATCACCTCGCCGCCGGTGAAGTACGGATTCACCCGCTGGCGGTCTGCCGACATCATCTGGATCCTCCAGGTCTCCTTGCAAAGCGGAGGAATGGTCAGCAGCTTGCGCTCCTCGAGAAACTTCTCTGCTTCAAGCGCGAGCTCCTTGATGAGCCTGGGTTGGTCGCCGGGTTTTACATGCAGATTTTTCACATGGCCCTGCGCCTTACGCCAATCGTCCCCAAAGCCGAGCTCGCGCGAAGCCCTGGCCATCTCACGATCACACCAGGCAAACTCCTTCTCGGCAATCTTGACCAGCTCCGCCGGAGTGTAGGCGATCATCTCGCGCTCAAGCGCCTCCAGGAGCTTTTCGGCCCCGATCGGATTTCCGACCAGTCCATCCGGCCCCGCCGGCTTCTTGATGGCACGGTCTACCAGTTGCTCCTTGATGAGCTGGGCGTATTTATTCAGCCCCTCATTGACGCGCCCTGCGGGCCGCTTCACCCACCAGGAGAAAAGTGGACTGTAGCCATTATAAAAACGGAACCATCTGGTTACCGCCCGGTCAAGATCTCGAACTCTTCTGTGTGCCCGGCTGGCCTTGTCCTTGTCCCAGGTCTTCCTGGCTTCCTTAAGGGAACCCTCGAGGCGGGAGTGGGCGGCGGAGATCAGTCCCTCGATATCCTCCATATGAGCGGCGACCTTCTTTCCATCGGCCGTCTCCAGGCGACGATGGGATTCGAGCTGCTCGACGATCGGATCCCGAAAGGGCAACAGCGCGAGCACCTCGGCATCGAGCGCGGCCTCCCTGATACTACGCTTCCTGGTGTGAATGATCTCATTGCGAAGCAGCAGGTAATCGACCTGCCCGTCGCGGCTGAGACCGGCGAAATCAATCTTTCCGAGTTCCGCGAGCTGCTCCTTGTAGAAGTCCAGCTTGCGCTGATGGTCGTTTTTTGAAAGCGGGATGCTGTAGAAGCGATCCAGGTTGCCGCGATCCGCGTCGTACCTTTCAAAGAACGGGCGCAGACCAGTTGATACGTCGCTGGTTTGAGCTTCGAGCTCCGCGGTGCAAATCGGGATTGTGACCAGGATAGCGCCCAGGATCATCATCATCCGCTTCATGTCTATAACCTCTCCATGTACAAATTGAACGAAGCCCATAGCCTATTCCAGGGAGAAGACGCTGACAAGGGGGGGCGCCGCCTTCCCTGGTCCAATCGAAGAGTATGGCCGCGGCTATTTCAGCGGCGAGAAGGCCATTGGCTTCAGGTAGATTCTCTCGGGAGGCTTGCTCAAAAGCCTGCCATCTACCCGGGATTCCCTGGCAACCTTCCGCCAGAGGGGGTCTTGTCCGAAAGCCATCCAGCTGGCATCCGCCTGCTCCCTGCCTGCATGATGAACGAGATAGATCAGGGTGCTCTCGGCCTCCGGCATGTCAAAAGGTGTCCAGTAGCCAACATTACGAATACCGTGCTTAGTAAACAGCCGGGTGGTGTGGTCGCGGAAACGGGCGTTCAACTTATCCAGCTTGCCCGGACCGGCAATATAGGTCCGAAGCTCGTAGACCCCGCCAGCTTTTTCGATCGCATCCATCGAGGCGTCCGAATAGTCGTTCTCTGTCATGAAAACACTTGTCGGCTTCTCGGCGAGGAGCCGCTGGAACTCCGGGATGTCGAGAACCGCCTCCCACTCCCTGTCACGTGTGAAGCTGTTCCAGTTGCGATAAGCCGCGTAGCGCGAGGGGTGCTTGAGGACGTAGACAAACCGCCGGCCCTTGCTGCCGCGCCCTTCTGTTGTAATCCAGTAGCCCATGGGGGCGAGCCCATGCTTCCTGAAGATTCGGTCGGTGTGATCCCGGAAGCGTTTGATGAGATGCTGAAAGCGATCCTCGTTTGCGACATAGATGCGCAGTTCGTAAACAGGCCCCTTGAGAAGGCGGGCGGCGGGCG
>CAJWMA010000198.1 GCA_913042995.1 uncultured bacterium
TGCAGCGCTGCTGACCGATTGCATCCTGCCGGGTCTCCAGGGCGAGCCAGTTGTCTCCCCGGGCCGTTCCCGGCCGGACACCTGTCTCCTGCGCGGAGCCCTTGCAGAGGTCGCGGCGCCCCTGACGGTTGGCCCCATCGAGTCTCTCAGCGCCACAGCCACCGAGACGATTCTGCGGGAACGCACCAACGACTTCATGGCGGCTCTGCGATGCAAGGCTGAATATCTCGATGAGCATTCGAGGCGAGTGGGACTCCTCTCGGCTCTGCTTGCCGCGGACCTCGGCCTGTCGCGGGAGCAGTCCGCCGAGTTCAAGTGGGTCGGAGCTTTTCACGATGTCGGCAAGCTGGCCATTTCAGGCGAAGTTCTCAGGAAGCCCGGCAAGCTGTCGCGCGAGGAATACGAAGAGATCAAGGCTCACCCTGAATATTCAGAGGCCCTGGTCGCCCCGCTCGCGCGCCTGCTGGATTGCGGCTGGGCGACGGCGGCTGTTCGGCACCACCACGAGCGGATGGACGGGGGAGGCTACCCCGATGGGCTCGTGGGGGAAGAGATCCCGGTAGAGGCGAGAATCCTGGCAGTCTGTGACGCCTACGATGCCATGGCGGGTTGTCGTCCATACCAGGACAGCCTGGCTGAATCAACGATTCGCAAAAACCTGGCGGACGCCGCCGGCAGTCATCTTGACAGCGAGATCGTCGGCATCTTTCTGGGTCATCTCACCTATTACAGGGAGCGGATCTATACCAGTGCCTGAGCCCTCGTTTCGCGTTGACAAGGCTGCCGGGCGACCGGCCGAACGCCGGCGGAATGAGACCGCATCCTGCGGTCGAGTGGAGCTGGTTTGTGAGAGCGATCGCATGAAGGAGGTCATCTCGCTTGCCGAGCGGGTGGCGCCCACTGACACGACGGTATTGATCCAGGGGGAGAGTGGAACCGGCAAAGAGGTGCTGGCCCGTCACCTTCACCAGGGCAGCCCGCGAGCCGACGCGGACTTCGTGGCGATCAACTGTGGCGCCCTCGCCGAAGCGCTGCTGGAGAGTGAACTTTTTGGCCATGAGAGGGGAGCCTTTACCGGTGCCGTCGAGAGACGCGAGGGCCTGTTTGAGCTCGCGGATGGCGGAACGGTTTTTCTCGATGAGGTGGGCGAGATGTCCTCGGCCATGCAGGTGAAGGTCTTGAGAGTTCTGCAATCACGCGAGCTTCGGAGACTGGGAGGAACGACGCTGATCGATACCGATGCGCGGATTATCGCGGCCTCCAATAAAGATCTCCACAGGGAGGTCAGGGAAGGACGTTTCCGCCTCGATCTCTACTATCGGCTGAATGTCGTTCTTCTTGTCGTTCCTCCGCTTCGGGAGCGGATTCGGGATATTCCCGTTCTCGTAGAGCAGTTTTCCCGAAGGCTGGCCGTTGCGGAGAACCTCGAATTGAGAACATTCAGTCCCGGCGCCCTTGAACTGCTGGCGGGCTTCAACTGGGAAGGAAATGTTCGCGAACTGGAGAATGTTGTCGAGCGCCTGCTCCTGCTCTGTGAACGGCGAGTCGTCACTGAGTCTGATGTTCTCGAACACACGAAGGGAACGATCCAGCGGAGGCCGACAGGGGCGGGAACTGCATCTGTCGATAGCCTGGAGGAGGTCAAGCGGGCTCACGTTATCCGGGTTCTCCGGCGCAACGGAGGCAACAGGATGCTCACCGCCAGCCAGCTTGGAATCAACGTCAAGACGCTCTACAACCTCGTTCGCCGCTTCGAGATCGAGGTCTGAGGTCCACAGGAGCCGCGGTTGCCAGGCTCAGATCGTCGTGGCCAGGGACAGTCCCAGCTCGCAGCCAAGCAGGTATTCCCCGATATCGGCATACTCCCGCAGGGTGTGGGCGTTGTGCTGGCCGGCGCCTAGTGTCACGGTTGGGATGCCCTTGCGGTTGAGCCAGTTGGCGTCAAGGCCGCCATTGGCGATGACCAGCCGGGGCTCGAGGCCGAGCTCTTTGACCGCCTCCTGCGTCCGGCGTACAACCGGCGAGTCGCTCTTCATCTCGAAAGAGTGGTAGTCCCTTGCGATGTTGAACTTGACGCTCCCGCTTTCTCCCGCGGCGTTTTTAACCGAGGCGGCGGCCGCTTCAAATGAGCTGCGATAGGTCTCGGTGATGCGGTCGAGGAATGCCGCGTCATGGCTGCGGCATTCGCCGCGGAGTACCATGAGATCCGTTACCTGGTTGGTGGCCTCGCCGCCCTGCATGGGGCCGACATTGGAGGTCCCGGTTTTTTTACCTTTTCGGACGTCTCCAAAAAAACCTTTCGCCGCGATCTCAGAGATGGCCTTGCTGGTGATGAGGGCCGCTGACACGCCATCCTCAGGATGCACGCCGGCGTGGGAGGAGATGCCTCGGACCTCGGCTTGCCAGCGATCGGCTCCTGTCGCGCCGATGATGATCGCGGCCGGGTCGCCTCCATCGTAATTGAAACCCATGGCCGGCTTGCCCAGGTCGCTGGACTTGACCTGCCGCGCCCCTCTCAGGCCGACCTCCTCACCAACGGTGAAGAGGAACGTCAGCGGGGGGTGGGGGAGTTTTTCATGGAGGAGGGTCTCGACGATAGTCACCAGGCAGCTCACCGCCGTACGATTGTCGCCGCCGAGGGCCGTCCTGGTTCGTGGGACGATCCTGTTGCCGCGCCGGACGGGGACCGCTCCTCTGCAGAGCGGCACGGTATCCATGTGGCCCGAGAAGAGCCGGCGGGGGCCCTTGGTGGTGCCCGGCAGCTTGACGATCAGGTTGCCCACCTCGTAACCGCCGCCGATTTTTTTATGGGCACTGTCGTGGCTCAGCCAGGATTTTTTGCAGCCGCATTTGATGAGCTTCGCGCTGACCAGCGCCGCGACGGCGGCTTCCCCGCCGCTGGGGCCGGGAACCTTCAGGAGGTCCATCAGGTGTCTGATGGCAAGAGCTCTCTTGATCATTCGAGGAGGCTGAAGGTGATGTGCTGAGGCGCGTTGTCGCGAGTGATGGTCAGGCTGAAGCTTCCGCCTGCCTGGATCTTGTCAATCATCTCGAGCGCCTGGGAACGGTAGTTGAGGGTGTTTTCTCCATCGAAGTCCCACCGCTCTCCATTGATGAGCTCGATGGTGTCGCCGGATTCGAGCCCGACGACCGAGCGCAGCAGCGAGCCTTCCTTGATATTGGTCAGCTCCAGACTATGGCTGGAATCTTTCTTGCTGACCTTCACCCTGCTTCCGGCCAGCTTTAATTCCGGAAGCCAGTTGCTTTCGTTTTTAATGAAGTCGAAGCTCTGCTTCTGAATCTGCATGTACTTGACCTGGATGTCCTTAGCCGAGATGGGTCTCGATGAGGCCTTGCGGAGCTTGCCGAGAATCTTGTTTTTTTCGGTGGTGATCTTGTTGGCCGTCAACGGAGCCTGCTTCGAGCCTTCCTTGGGGGCGGTCAGTTTCTTGGGAGGGGCGGAGGTGATGATCGAATCAGGGATGAACTCTCTCGGGTCAGTGTCGGGGACCGGTTTCCAGGCGTAGAGTACGGTGACGCCGAGCAGGGCTACGCCGCAGATTCCGTAGATAATCTTTTCAATCTTATCAAGCATGCTGAATTAGCTCTGTTCCAGAGGACATCAGGAATTTTTTAAGGTACCACTAGAGTACCCTGAGAAGAGGAGTTCGATAATAAAGTATCGAAAAAACTGGCCTCAGCCTTGCCGCTTTTCCGCAATTTCGCGGATGTTAGTCGGTAGACCGATCTCTACGACATGTATTTGTCCGGTAATGTCAGGTCCTCGTTCGCGAAAGAACCCGGTTTTAGCGGCGGCGAAGGTGATGGTGTGGCTTGCCGGAGCGCAGTTTCCAAGGATTGTACCGAGGCGGCCATCGAGTCCTGTGGGGATGTCGAGGGAGATGATGGGCTGTTCACTCTGCGAGAGAGCCTCGACCCAGGCCAGGATGGAACCCTCCAACGGTCGGCTCAGACCGGTCCCCAGCAGGGCGTCGATAACGGTAAAGCCGGCAGCGCGTTTGAGCAGTCGCCCAGGCCCGGCCTCGCCGGGACAGGAGATCGGAATCCCCATTCGTTCAATCACGCCCAGGTTGACGCCGGCATCCGATGTCCGGTCCAGGCTCTCCGGGGCAAAGCAAAGGCAAACCTCTACCTCGAAGCCTGAGTTGCAGAGATGCCGGGCCGCGACATAGCCGTCCCCGCCGTTGTTGCCGGGACCGCAAAGGATGATGAAGGGGGGAGGGCAGTCCTTTTCGCTCAGTCCGGAGATGATCCTGGCGGCTCCGGCCCCGGCGTTTTCCATGAGGGCGATTCCGGGGATCCCGTATTCTTCGATCGCCAGGCGGTCCCACTCACGAATCGTTGCCGGGTTTTCAGAAGGTATCTCTTTCATTCGATCATGCTGAACCTTCCCTGGCCTCTCTATGACTTGCGAGAGGTAAAGACCGGTCTGTAGCGATAGTAGACCTCGAGGGTGAGCACGTTGATCGCCGTTGAGTAGATCCGGCCTCCGCTTCGGCCGATCCAGCTGGGCTCGGGATCCCAGCTACCTGAGATGTGGGCCTCTCTCCGCTGCAGCGGAAGGGTGGTTCGTTGCAGCAGGGTGTTCCACGCTTCCCAGGTCTTGCCTCCTACATTGAAGAGAGCGAGGGTCGCCGCATACCAGTAGTAGTAGGACTGGTAGTTCAATTCCCAGTTGACCAGCTTTTTTCCTTCCGGCGGATTTCCCTGGACCAGGTGCGAGATGGCCTTCCTGGCTCGTGAGTCGGCGGAGATGCCGCCGCTGTAGAGATGCGAGAGAAGGGCGACGGCAACCATGTTGGCTCCCTTGCGGCCGGCCTCCGTGCCGATGTTGGCATAGATTCCATAGCCTCCCCTGGTGAAGGCGCGATTGATGAAGTGGCTGACGTTCTGGCGGATCTTCGCGGGAATGGGAATGCCGGCCTTTTCCGCCGCTCGCAGGGCCATCACTTGCCAACCAGTAATGGAGAGGTCGTTTCTACCGGTTTTCGCGGAGGTGTAGTCCCATCCCCCACCAGGCTGCTGGGAGGAGAAGGTGTATTCCAGGGCGCTCTTCAGGCTGTCCTTGTATTCGGGGTCGCGGGTCATGGCGTAAGCCTCGGCGATGGCCAGGGTCACCAGGGCGTGATTGTAGAAATACTTGTCACCTGCGGGGTGGAAGTTGCCGATACCGCTTTGCGCGTCTACCAGGTTCTGTAGAGCCTTGGTGACGTGGCGTCGGTAGGGGCCTTCCTTGTTGGGCGAGTGGCCTGATCCGAGGAAGGCGAGTGTCGCGAGGGCCGATGTTCCCAGGTCAAATTCCACCAGTCCCTGCCCTTTGCACTTGGGATGGTTACGGCAGTGCCGCTGGTAATCTTTCGCATCCCAGCCGCCGTCGGAATCCTGGTGAGCCGCCAGCCAGCGGAGCCCCATGTCGACGGCGTTTTCGGTGCGGCCGTTGCCTCCGTAGCGCTGCAGCGCCACCAGTTTGGCATCCCGACCCCGCGAGCCAAGCGCTCCACCGCCAATTTTTGAGCCGCCCGCCAGGCCGGGCGGGGATGCGCCCAGCCCAAGCGGTGGAGCCTTTCTGAACTGTCGCAGGCTTCTCGTGTCCGGCCTGCTCTTTTCTCGTTTCGGCTTCGGCTTGGGAGGAGCCTTCTTTTCCACCCGGGCGATTTCCTTTACTGGAGGTTTCTTTTGAGGCCTGGGTTTGACCGGCTTTTCGGCAGGTTTCTCAGGCTCTTTTTTTTTCTGTTCTACGGGTTGCGGCTTATCTGTTTCGCCGGGCTTCTTTTCAGGCGGCAGCTTTTTCGGGGCGAGACGTATCGAGACGATGAATTCCCTTGGTTGCGGCGGAGTCGGTTTCTCAAATAGCCAGGTGATCAGGAGCAGGCCAACGGTGAGATGGAAAACAATTGAAACACTCATGGCCAACAGGCTCGTCAGCTTCGGGTACCTGCGGCGGAAGGAGATCTGCTGGAGCGGGACCAGGTTGGGGGAGCGGCGCTGGCCCCTTGGCGGTCGACGGGAAGGTCTGCGCTTAAGCTCACTCCTCTTCAGTGAAGAGAACAGTCGGGAGAAGAACTCCCGCTCGCGTTCGAAGAGGATTTTAAAGCTGCGTGACATGTTTCAGGATGGGCCTGCGGGTTGCTGTTAAAGAAAAAATCTTACATTGCGAATCTTCTACTGCATTGTAAGCCATCTGTTTCGACTCTGCCCACATTTGCGGGTTAGGGGCAGGTTGGGGTGCTTTGAGCTCAGGAGCTTTCGTACATCTTTTTGGCAGGTGGGACGAAATGGACACACTTACTCGCTATTTTTGCATTCGAAGTCCCGTAACTGGCCATTCAGATTCCCATAAACTGTTTAGGTTATAATGCTTAGTAGAAGATTATCTAAATTGCGGGTGCCGGAACGGCAATTGCAAAATATAAGGCGTGTATCCTTATGGCCTGACCTTAAGGAGATTAGCCGGAATGGCCCCCCGCAAGATGAGAGCTTACATGCTTTAAGGATCTGGAGTCACTGCTTTGGCCCTGGGCCAGCTTCCGGTTCTTTCTAAGGAAAAGGGGGTTTTCAAACTCATAGTGGAGAGTTAACATCGACAACTTGGTGTGCGTTCCTAATTTTCCGCGGCGTCCATTTGCCGTGTGGAAAACAGGGTCTTTAGCGCACGCCTGAATAGAACTGAAATAGAAATATCTTCTTTATTACTCCCTGGCTGTTTCCTGGGGTTTTCCGGTTCAGGTAAAAACCGGAAGATCCTGAGGGGGGAGATGTTTAGAGGCCTCTGACGGGAATCGATTCTCTTTGGACGCTCT
>CAJWMA010000199.1 GCA_913042995.1 uncultured bacterium
CCGGTGCTGATCTTCGCCAACCGTTCCCGTGGCGAAGAGGATCTCTCCCTGCCGATGGTCAACCACTTCAACCATTGCATTACCTACCTGCCCCCGGCCGGCGACCGCCCTGAGCTCTACCTCGATGGGACGGCATCCTTCCACAGTGTCGAGGAGCTCCCGTCGATGGATCGCGGAGCCCAGGTTCTTATCGTTCGGGATGAAGGAAAGCTGGTACAGCAGATCCCCTGGAACAAGCCCGAGGATCTGTCAGTCGATGAAGAGTGGAACATCAAGCTGGCCGAGGATGGTTCCGCCGAGATCAGTATCGAGCTCCGGGCCCGGGGTGATTTCGCGGTCTACCTGCGCAGCAATTACGAGATCGCCGCCCAGCGTCAAACCCTCCTGGAAAAGAACCTGGGCAGGACCTTCGCTGGAGCCAAGATCCTCTCGCAGAGCTTCTCCGACCTCTCCAACCTCGACGAGAACGTCACCATGGAGATCCGCTTCAGCGCGCCCCGGCTTGCCAACTCCTCCCCGGAAGAGTTGACCCTGTCCTTGACGGATGATTTCTTTGGCTCGGTTCGCAATCTCGGAATCCTCGGCGCTCTCGAAAAACGGGAGACGGACGTCATACTCGGCAACCCGCGCAGCTCCCGACTCAGGGTCAACTACCAGCTGCCCGCCGGCGTCAAGGTGAAGTCCACTCCGGAAGCCAGGGATATCGACTCGCGTTTCGGGCGATTCCAGCTCGCTGTAGACTCCTCGCGTAAAGACGCGCTCCAGTTGGAACGCCGTTACGTTCTAAAGAAAAACCGCGTCCCGCTGGCCCAATACAATGAATTCCGGCAGCTCTCGGCAAATGTCGATCAACTCAGCAATGAGAAGATCGTGCTGAAGAAATGAAGAACGACAGAACGATGAAAAGCATGACCAGACTCCTCTTCTTATTACTGACCTCCAGCCTGCTGATGGGAACGACAGCGGCCCCTGCCGAACAAAAGGGGCTTCTCGAGCTGGCCCTTCACAACGCGAATGAACGCGGCGGCGACTACGACACCTTCGCGACAGAGCTGCTCCAGGCCATCCCTTCCTTCAAAGATGATGTGAGAGTGGAGCTCCTCGCCCATCGGTTGAGAACCTGCGTCAACTCAATGAGAGACCCCCGGGCTCTCATTGGCGGCCTGGAGAAGACACTGGCTGGCGCCCTGCCCGGCGACACCCGGTGGCTCCTCTCCAGGCTTCTCTCCGATCTCTACCAGCGCGCTGGACGAGCCGACGCTGCTCGAGAGCTCTCAGAAAATCTGGGTTACCTGACCCGCTTCCTCATCATAGGCCCGTTCGGGAAAGACATGAACGGCCCTGTCTCCCGCCCCTTCCCGCCAGAGGAAAATATTGACCTCACCCGCGGCTACAAAGACGGCTGGCAGGAGTTGCGCTGGCGGCCGGTCAAACGAAAGGAGCCCTACGCCGTCCTGGACCCTTTCAAGCATGTCTATCCCAGCAACGGAATACCCTACCTGCTATGCCAGGTTCATTCAGCCGTCTCCCGCAACGCGGTTCTCAACGTTCTCGCAGGCGACGAGATCAAGATCTGGTGCAACGGCATCCTGGCGATCGATGATACAAGCCGAAACGAACAGCTGTCGGTCCATCGCAGAACGGGCATTCGACTCGAAAAGGGCTGGAACCGAATCCTCGTAAAGGCCAGCACCCGCCTGTTGCTGAGGCTGACCGACCCGAACGGAACACCCTTTGATAAAAAAGCCCTGAAAGAGGAGGCGGAGGTCAAACTGCATCAGCTCCCCGCCAACGCGGCAGGAACCTGGGAGGGTCCCTATTCAGTGGCTGCCGAAAAGGCCTGGAAGCAACGCCTTGCAGGCCCCGCGAAGAAACCTCTCGTGATGGCGCTCGAGCACAGCGGCCTCGCGATACTCCACAAATCGAACAGCCGCAACGACCTGGCTGTTGCCGAAGCCGCAAAGGCGATTGAGCTGGCGCCCGACGACCCCTGGATCCTGCACCATGGGGCCGCCGTCTTCCAGGCCGCCTCCTACCTGCCGGCAGCACAGTCCAAGAACAGGGCCCGGGATGCCTGGCAGAAGGCATCCACCATGGACGAAGACTTCCTGCCCGCGCAAACAGGTCTCGCCACGATCCTTCAACAGGACCAGAAAAACGATGACGCCGCGGCGCACCTGAGAGATGTCGTTGAGAAACACCCCGAGTTCCTTGCCGGCCTCAAGAAACTTCAACTCGTCTACGCCGAGTTGGGCTGGGAAACCGAAGAGAAGCAGGTTCTTGACAAGATACGAAAAATCGCGCCGACCTCCCCGACTCCCTGGATGGTTGACGCAGCCCGCTACCGTAAGAGAGAAAACCCGCTGAAGGCTCTTGAATACTACAGCGAGGCCTACAGCAGAGACCGCAGCGGAAGCTCCCTGCTGTCGATCATGTCAGAATTGAACAGCCAGTTGGGCAACAAGAAGAAAGCCTTTGAGCTGCTGAGCCGGGGCCACCAGTCCGCCCTCGACAATCACTCCATCGCCGAATCCATCGCTCTGCGAATGATCAAGGACAAAGATTCGAGCTCCAGGGACGCCGTCTCCTGGTACTCGGCAGCAGTCGGCGCGAGGGACTGGTCCCCCGCGCACAAGAAAGCCCTGGCACGGATCTACTCTGCCGCGGACGAAAACGAGAGTGAGTTGGCCATGTATCGCGAGAGCCTGGCCCTCGCGCCCGGAGACCTGAAAACCAGGAAATTCCTCAAAGAGCGGGAAGCCGAAGACAACCGGTTCTGGACGCCCTACGATGAAAAGCTTGAAGAATGGCTTGCCCGGGTGCCCGCCAGCGGCCCGCTGGTCGAAAAGGCCCAGGCCCTGAGCATCCTGGACATCAGCGTTGTCCGGGTCTACCAGGATGGATCCTCAAGCGAATACATCCACCAGGCCTTCAAGCTCCTGAGCGAGGAAGCAAAAGACCAGGTGGCCAAGGTGCGAACCTCAGGCGAGATCCTGAAGCTGCGAACCCTCACAGCTGAAGGCGAAAGTCTCGAACCGGTGGCGGCCCTCTCTGGCGGGAACTATGTAATGCCCGGCATGCTGCCCGGGGCCCATACGGAGTTCGCCTATGTTGTCGACAAGCCCAACGCGCGGGGCGTCCACTACCGCCACGGCCCCTTCTTCTTCCAGGACTTCAACTACAAGCAATCCTTCCTCCTTTCCCGGCTGGTCTACATACTTCCTCCCGGCCTCGACAGCGATATCGTCACGACAGCCTTCGACCAGGCCAGCGACACCAACGGAATCGTCAAGGTCATACGAAGCGACAAGACGCTGAAAGATGGGACCAGGGTGGTCACCTTCGAGTCGAACAATGCCGGACGGATCCAGTCCGAACGCGCCATGCCCCACTACACCGGCTACGTGCCCAGCACCCGGATGCGGCCAAAGAAAACCTGGAAGGACATCGAGAGAGCGCTGAGGATCTTCAGCCGCCAGGCCACCGCGCTGACGCCGGAGCTCAGGGCGACAGCCGCGGAGGTCACCGGAGAGCTCACCGACCCGCTTGAAAAAGCGCGCGCCATCTACAACCACGTCAACGAGGTGGTCACCAAGGACACCGGCTCCTCCATCGCCATCCGCGTCCTGCTGGAAAAATCCGGCAACAGGACCTTCCTCTTCAAGGCGCTCCTGGACGCGGCCGGCGTACCCTCCCGCTGGGCCTTCCTTCGAATGGACGAAAACCTGGAGCGAAAGACCGACTGGGAATACCCGAGCAACACCTACTTCCGGGCTCCTCACATCCTGCTGGAGCCGGCCGGAAAACAGCCCCTCTACATTTCCCTGCAGTACCGCGACCTTCCCTTCGGATTCCTGCCTGAATTTTTCAGCAAGGGCAAGGCCCTGGTTCTCGACCAGGCCGATTCGCGGATCGTGGACCTGCCAAGCATCCCCGCGGAGGTCTACGAGAGCGCGACCAGGGCCACCTGGAAGCTGGGCGAAGACGTGGCGGTTGACGTCAACTTCGTAATGGAAACAAAGGCCGCCCAGGGCTGGATGCAAAAGGATCGTTTCAGCAACCTGAACGCCTTCCAGATGACCCTGATGACCAGCGGCCTTGCCACCCAGTTGTTCCCCGGAGCCAAGGTCGAGAAAGGCGGATTCGTCGGGATCAACGACAAGACCCAGCCCTTCGCGCTGGAGTTCAAGCTCGAGGCGCCGAAGCTCATGGTTCGAAGCGGAGAAGATTTCCTCCTCCCGCCGGTCCTGCAGCCAGCGCAGCTGGTCAGGTCTTACGGCGCCCCGCCAACGCGAAAACACCCCTACGAGGTACGACAGAGGCGAGCCAAGCAAGACAAGATCCTGGTTCACCTCGGTGAAAACTTTGAGGTGAGCAAGCTCCCCTCCAACGTCAGCCTCGCGGGGCAGCGGGCGAACTACTCCCTCACATACAAGCAGGAGGCCGGGACGCTGTCCATTGAACGCAAACTGACCATAGAGCCAGGGCCCATCGCCCCTGCCCGCTTCCCGCAATTCCTCGATCTGCTGCAGAAAGCGGATGCCGCCGAGAAAGAGCGGATCGTGCTTAGCTCACGCAAGCCAGCCGGAGAATAAGGCGCTCAGGAGGCCCCGCCCTCATAGCTTGCCTCAACGGTCGTCTGGATTCCGCCGCGAGCGTTAAAGCTCCCCGTGACCAGCGCCCGGGCCGGCTTCACCGCCCCGGAAAAATCATCGAGGATTCGATTCACCGCGTGTTCATGAAAGATCCCGATGTTCCTGAAAGCTCCGAGGTAGAGCTTGAGAGATTTCAGCTCAACACAGAGCTCCCCTGGGGTGTAAACGATCCGGAAGGTCGCAAAATCAGGCTGCCCAGTCTTCGGACAGATGCAGCTGAACTCGAGCGTCTCCATGGTGATCTCGTAGGCCCGATCAGAATACTGGTTCGTAAAAACCTCGATCCCGGGAAGCTCCATCGAGCGGACATCTTCCTGCAAACCCTCGTAGTCACCCTGTCCCGCGGCTAACTCTTCCGTCTGACTCATCGTTAAAAAACGGCTCCATTTCGAGATTAACAAATGCTTCACTTGAGATGTGATCCCAGTCTCATCTATGATCATCGGCGGTCGCTAAAAAACAAGATTCAACCCCTCGGAACAAATGGGAAATTGTTGATAAATGGAAATGCAAGTCACTCTCTGCGATAAAAAAGACTCTGTCGTCGCCGCCTGGGAACGTAGATTCGAAAAGAGCCCCGAGGTTCGGATCGTAACGGATGACATCTTTTCCTGCGGCAGCGATGCCGTTGTGCTGCCAGGCAACTCCTATGGATTCCTTACCCGCGGCCTCGAGCTCCAGGCCAGCGAGCTCTTCGGGTTTGAGCTGCAGGATCTGATCCGTAAAAAGATCAGGGAGGACTACAACGGCGAGCTGCTTGTCGGCCAGGGCCTTGTCATCCCATGCAAAGAGCTGGCTAACGGAGAGACTCCCTGCACCCACCTGATCTACGTCTCTGCCTGCAGAACCCCCCGGAGCGTCGATGGGACCCTCAATGCCTACCTGGCCGCTCGCGGAGCTTTCCTCGCGCTCGCGGCGCCGGAGGCTGAAGGAATTAAAAGTGTCGCTCTCCCTGGAATCGGAACAGGCGAATCGGGAATGCCGGAGGAGATTTGCGCCCGGCAGATGCGCTACGCCTACAACATCTTCTCCGGGCGGCGGGGATACGGCGACAAGAACCTCACCCGCCTGACCCGCAGAGAGAACAAGCTGCGGCGAATGCCCAAGCCGCCGCAAGAGGACGCTGAGAGCCCCGGCGACCAGGGCAGCGACTGATTACGATTACCGCGAAGGCTACTTTCGCTGCGGAGCCGCAGCCCCGGGGATCTCGTAATCGAATTTATTCGACCCCCTGCTGACGCTGAAAGTCTGGGGAGCCGTTCTCGAATCTCCGAGACGCGCCCGGACATTGTAGGTCCCGCTCATGAACCCGGTGGCGCTATAGCGCCCGCGCTCATCTGTACTCACCATCTTATTGAGACCCTGCTGGTCGGTGAAGATCAGGGTTACGCCGGCGGGAGTTTCCCGCCCTTCCTGGTAGCTCACCTTCCCGCTCACCGTTTCGCCGGGATCGAGCCGTACGGTCTCGGGACGAATCCCCCTCGACTCACGAATGGACACCCGGGAAACATAGGGCAGGAAGGCATCATGGTAAACGACCAGGTTGTAGGTCCCCTCGGGAACCTCACCCAGCTTGAAATAGCCATCATCATCGCTCTCGATCTCGTTGCTTTCATTGGCGCCCAGGCCGGCAATCAAGGCCGCGGCCTCTTTCTGGGATTTCTCGTCCTGGCGTTCCCGGCCTCCGCCGCGGCCGCCCCTGGAACCTTCCCTGGCCTGCTGAAGACGTTCGCGAAGCTCCTCGCGCCGATCGCCGGTGTCGCCACGCTCTCCGCGCTCTCGCCGGCCTGAGGTCGCGCCCTGCGGCTCGGCCCTGGCCAGGAGGTAGATGCTGGCTCCCGCCACAGGTTGACTGGAACGGTCAAGAACCTCTCCTGTGACGGAGAGTCCTTCATCCATGGTGATGATCATTTCTTTATCGGCGCGGCCGGCAAAAACATCGGTCTCGACACGCTGACCGGTATAGCCAGGGGCAACGACCTCAACCGTATACGCCCCCGGAGACAGGTCATCGATCTCGAACCTGCCCTCCGCATCGTTGAATTTTTTCACCCGGCCGCCGCCTTCCCGGCCGCCCTCGCCGCGGCCACGATCACCGCCGCGGCCGCGCTCACGTCCGCCTCGGCCGCCGCCGCCTTGGTCCTCATCCTCGCC
>CAJWMA010000200.1 GCA_913042995.1 uncultured bacterium
GATCCTCGAAGCGGCCATCGCGCATGGTGAGAATCCTGCTGGCGAGGCTGGCGAGGCCCTGGTCGTGGGTTACGAGAATGAAGCCGATGTCGAGCTCCCGGTTCAGCTCCAGGATCAGCTCGTGGATGCGGTCACCGGTCGAGGTGTCGAGGTTGCCGGTCGGCTCATCGCAGAAGACGAGCTCGGGGTTGTTCATCAGGGCCCTGGCGATCGCCACCCGCTGGCGCTCTCCGCCGGAGAGCCGGGAGGGGGGGAATTCACTTCGGTCGAGCACACCGACCCGGTCGAGGAGCTCGCGGGCGCGTTTCTCGAGCCTTGACCTCTGGCTGGTGTATTTGCCGTAGCTCAGGGCGATCATTGAAGGCAGGAGAACGTTCTCGAGGACCGTCAGGTCGGGCAGAAGGTGGTAGAACTGGAAGACGAAGCCGAAGTGCCTGTTTCGAATCGAGCATTTCTTCGAGAGCCCCAGCCCCGCGAGATCGCAGTTCTGAAGCTCCTTGTCGGAGCCGCTCGAATAGATCAGTTCACCGGAGGTCGGGTTGTCGAGCAGTCCCATGATGTTCAGCAGCGTCGTCTTGCCGACTCCCGACATCCCGATGATGGACAGGATCTCTCCGTGCTTCACCTCGAGGTCGCAGCCGCGCAGCACGGGGACCGTCACCCCCTGCATCTGGTATTCCTTGTGGAGATTGCGGACCGAGTAGAGGGTCGGTTCGTTCGGGCTCGGAGATGCTGACATGCTCAGATAGCAACCTCAGTGAGGGGACTTGTCAAGCCCGCAGCTGGGCGGGTCTTTGATCGAGGTCGGCTATTCATATTGAATGGAGCCGATCGGATCGCGCCGGGGGGCCCAGGTGGCCGGGACCAGGCTTGCCAGGAGACCGACTATTACAGGCGGCAGGGTACACCAGAGAATATCGGCGGGGTAGAAGTGAACGGGGATCCTGTCCATCTGGTAGATCTCGGCGGGAAAGAGCTCGACGCCGCTCACCGCGTAGATCAGGTCATGGATCTCGTTGATGTTGGCGCTGAAGGCGTAGCCCAGGGCCAGGCCGAGCGCGGTTCCTGCCATCGAGATGAGCAGACCGTTGAAGAGGAAGATCTTCGTGATTCCACCCGGGGGCGCGCCCAGCGACATGAGGACGCCAACGTCTTTCGTCTTCTCGATGACGGTCAGGGTGAGCATGAGCAGGATCATCGAGCCGGTGAAGACGATCAGGATCAGCACGATGAAATAGACCAGCAGCTTCTCGATGCCGACGGCCTTGAGAAGGTTGGCGCGAATTTCCGGCCAGGTCTGGACCGCCAGCAGCGAGCCCGAGCGGGCGATGGCCAGGGCGACCTCGTTCCTGATATTGTTCAGGGCATCGAGATCCTGGATCGCGACCTGGTTTTCATCCAGGGATACACGGAGTCCCTGGTAGCGGTAGGGGCTGGCGTTCTGGTCGAGATCCCTGTTGAGCAGGTTGCGGACCTTCTGGACATCGGCGAAGAGGGTGCTGTCGTCGAGCTGGAAGTCCCCGGTGTTGATCGCGCCGGTGACGAGGAAGCGTTCGGAGATTTCGCGGCCGGTGTCGGGGCTCAGGGTGATGACCGTCAGGACCTGTCCCAGCATGAGCTGGCGGTCGAGGAGCGATTGGATGCCCACGATGATGCCGGCGGGGGGCACGGGAAATTCCTTCACCAGGAGAGGCCGATGTTTCTTCAGGATCTCGATTCTCCATTCAAGGTCAAAGAACAGCCTCAACTCTTCGTCACCCAGCGGCTCTCGATCCGGGTCTGAAAGAAGAGAGTGAACATCACCGATCGCCAGCGGCATATCGACCTCAGCCAGGGCCTCTTCGCCGGCGGAGTCGGCTCCAGGGTGATGCTTTCGCAGCAGCTCATTCAGCTCGTTCGGGCGAAGCAGGTAGCTCGCGAAATCGCTGACCTCCGCCTGGCGTACCGGGTCGATCCCGGCGAGGGTGACCGGCTTGATCGACACCCCGCTGCGGTAAACAGCCAGGCGTTCGATGAAGGGAGCCGAGCCGATGACTTCCGCTATGGAACTGATCTCGTCCTCGACGTCGCTCAGGTTCTTCAGGCCGAGCGGACCGTTGCCGATGATTCGCAGGTGCGCCTCCTGGCCGCGGATATTTTCCTTGAGCTGCGACATGTAGCCGCCCATGACGCTCTGGACGATGAGCAGCATCGCCACCCCGAACATCGTCGAGAGGAAGGCGGCAAGGGTCAGGAACCGCGATCGGAAAAAGCGCAGGCTCAGGAAGTACTGGTACATTTCTCACACTTCAGGTTTTCTTGTTTTCCCCGGGGCTGTTCTTGCACGGCGGCTGTTTCCCCAGCGTGTCTCTCTCCCGGGTGTTTTGCGCCGGGGACGGGATCGTGGCCCCCCTTGAAGAACGGGTTGCAGCGAAGAATTCTCTTCATGCCGAGCCATCCTCCCTTGAAGAACCCGTGGACCTCGAGAGCCTCGCTGCAGTATTGCGAGCAGGTGGGTTGGAAGCGACAGGCGGGCGGCAGCAGCGGCGAGATGAATTTCTTGTAGAGGGCGATCAGGCCTCGGGCCATCCGGCTGGGGAGCTTGATGATCACTCTCAGCATGTTTCCGGTTTCTCCCCGGGGGTGAGCTCCGCGGCGAAACTCCGCAGCGTTACGAGGTATTCATCGAGTCCGCAGGGCTCTCCAGCCGGCAGCAGGACGATATCATAGATGCCGGGCAGGTCATTCTTCGCCTGGCGGAAGGCTTCTCTCATCAGGCGTTTGATTCGATTTCGAGCGACGGCGTTTCCGTGGCGCCGGCTCACCACCAGTCCCAGGCGTGAGAACTCACGGTCCGTGGGGAGGTAGTTGATGCGCAGGCAGTCGGCGCGATGGCGTTTCCCGTAGCGCTTGACCTTCTCAAATTCATTCGAGGTCTGGATCCTCTCGATCGGACGAAGACGGTTGGCGCTGGTCCTGCCGGCCCCGGCTGTCGTTTTTTTCGTTTCCATCATGATCCCATCGGTTCGCGGGAGAGAAATCTCCGGCGCCGCGGACTCGCCGCCGCCCCGGTCCAGATCAGTCGATCCTGATCAGTAGTGTATCAACGAATGAACGTCATATCCTTCGAGGACTTCCCGTCCGGGCAGAAACGTCAGCTCGATGAGGAAGACACAGGCGGCTACGAGGCCGCCGGACTGCTCGATGAGATCAACGCAGGCCCGGGTTGTTCCACCGGTTGCCAGCAGATCGTCAACGAGCAGGACCCGCTGACCCTGTTCGACGGCATCGATGTGCATCTCGATGCTGTCGGTGCCGTATTCGAGTTCGTATTCAACGCTCGAGGTGTCGTAGGGCAGCTTGCCGGGCTTGCGGATTGGAATGAAGCCGAGACCGAGATGGCCGGCGAGGGCGGCGCCGAAGATGAAGCCCCGGGCCTCGGGGCAGGCGAGGATATCGGCCTCGATGGACACATCGCGGCAGAGCTGCGCTATATCCTCGATGGCCCGGGCGAAGGCTCCGGCATCTTTCAGCAGGGGAGAGATGTCCTTGAAGCCGATCCCCGGTTTCGGGAAATCCGGCACTTCACGGATGTAGTCCTTGAGATCGTCGTTCATTGGCAGGCTCGCGGGAGAAAGCTGAAGGGGTATCGTGACACCCCTTATTATTCCTCCAGGCCCCGCCGTGTAAAGGGTGGAGCTATCCAGGAAACCCGTCTCTCAACCGGCTACGGAGCGGTTCAGGATTCCTGGATAGTCTCCGGTTCGTACGCCAGGATGCAGTAGAGCTTCTTGAGAGCTTCGTTCTCTATCTGGCGTACTCTCTCTCGCGAGAGGTTGACCCGCTCCCCTATTTCCTTGAGGGTCATCGGGTCCCCGTCCACCAGGCCGTAGCGCATTCTCAGGATCTTCGACTCTCTTTCGTCGACCATGGAGAGGAGTCTCTCAATCATGTCGACCTCGATCGAATCGAAGAGGATCTCGTCCGGCTGCTTCACGTTCTTGTCCTCGAGGACCTCACTGATGGCCCACATATTTTCCAGGCTCACCGTCTGACCGGTCCCGCTGGATGTGCGCAGCGCGGTTTTAAGTATTCCGAGGTTCTTGGGGTCGAGATCGAGCTCCCGGGCTACCTCGTTGAAAAAAGGTTTTCTACCCAGCTTCACGGTGAGTCCGGAAGCGGCGTTTTTCCATTTGCTGATCAGCTCCACCATATAGGAGGGGATCCTGACCGTCTTGACCGTATCGACGAGGGCCCGCTTGATGGACTGCTTGATCCACCAGGTGGCGTAGGTGCTGAAACGGCAGCCGGCGGCGGGGTCGAATTTTTCCACGGCCTTGATCAGCCCGAGGTTTCCTTCCTCGATGAGATCCTGGAGAGGGAGACCGCGGTCTACGTAATATTTCGCGATGCTGACGACCAGGCGAAGATTGGCCT
This sequence comes from uncultured bacterium, assembly GCA_913042995.1. Classification (GTDB taxonomy): domain Bacteria; phylum Planctomycetota; class UBA8108; order UBA8108; family UBA8108; genus UBA8108. Next base: position 4,417 of record CAJWMA010000200.1, read on the forward strand.
TGGTCATGTGCTCCCTCGCCGCGGGGTCACCCGCGCGGATCTTGTGGGCAAGCTCGATTTCCTGTTCCGGGGTCAGCAGATCAACCACATTGATCTCTCTGAAGTATGCTTCGAGTCCTACTTCTCTCACGGTTCTGGCTTTCTGTCGGAGGTGTTCAACTGTCGTTGAAGAAAATTTGATACGAAACCGGCTCCGCGTACTGGCCGCGTCCTGTTTCGTTAGACCCATTGTTTTTACTGCCGGGGCCGCTCCCGGCCTTGCGGCGGGGAATAGTGCTGCCCACTGGATACATATCGACTGAGGCAGGCCGTGGTCGTAGCTTTCTTTGGCGATGGCCTGAATTTGTCAATCAGGTCAACCCGCGTGCCGGGAGCCGGGTGGGAAAGGGCGAAAAAACGGGTCAGATCGAGCCTGGAGATGTCGCTGGTGGGTGCGACAAAAAGTGACTCCCGGTTCGGATCGCAGGGTTTCCGGAACTAGCGGACGGATTGTTGTTCCGGAAGGTCCCTGGCGCGTCGGGGGCGGAGGCTATTTCCTGTCCGAATCGCCGCCGGCCTGGTCCTTCCACCACTGGCGGGCGGCCTTGATGGCGGCCGCGCGCCTCTGTGTCACGGTCAGTTGGGGACCGGTGGAGGTTCCGCCGGAAATCCTGGAGGTGTAATAACCAAAATCCTGTCCGGCCGCCTGCTTGATGACCCGGAATCCGCTGGACTGATACCGGGTGACGTCGATGAGCCCCAGCACGAGGGTCAGGATTTTCATGCTGCGTTCATCCTGGATACCGCGTTTTTCGATGTATTTCTCGAAGCTGGCCAGGATGTTGTAGGAATTGCTCGCAAACGCTGTTTTTTTGGTTACGGCAAGGCCCAGAAGATAATCCGTCCCGGCCTCATCTCCCGCGGCGCAAAGGGCTCTGCCGGCCTGGATGCGAATGGTGTCAGTGCTGGAGCTCATCAACTTGGTGAGGTGTTCGAGTCCCGATGGGTCGCCGAGTTGATGCAGCAGTTCGGCCAGGTCGACAGCGGGCTTCTTTTCCTGCCATTTCTTCAGCACCGCGATTCCTTCCTGGAGCCGCAGCTGACGCTGCACCCTCAGAAAGGAAGAGCGGAACCTCGCTGTGGGATTTTCTTCCGCTTTGAGAAAGTGCCGCTGGAGGAATTGTTTCCAGAGGGTCTCCACGGTTTCGTCGGTTTTTTCGCCCGGCCCCTCGGCATTTTCAGGAGCAGGAGGCTCTTCTTCTTGCGGAATGACCAGGATGAGACGCTGATCCCGGGTCGAATCGGCCGGGCTGATGTAGCGCGCCCTGGCCCCGGTGCGCGCGATCTCGAACCACTTGATTCCCGAATCACTCCTGACGGAGCTGATAAAGGTTGGGGATCCTTCGGAGATGGAATTGAACGAGTTCAGGCGATAGGTGACGGGAACCTGGCTGGTGCCGGCCGGGCGGCTGGCTCCCCCTGAGGTGTTCAGCCTGATCTCCCTGCGTTCTCCCCAGCGGTTCTGGTAGCTGAGGGGCCGGTTGGCCTCGATCAGGTGCCGGTGTCCATCGAGGAGCTTGAAGGAGGTTTCGGATTCAGGATTGGCTTTGATTCTCAGGAGAAATTCATAGCAGGTGAGCTTCGTGCCGCCCGCCTGGGCCTGCTTTTCAAGGTGGATTTTTTCCCGTTTTGAGACCTCCGCCTCATCCTGCAGCCATTTACGCAGCTTCGCCAGGTCGGCTCGCCGTCCCGAGCCCGCGGATTGTTTCAGGGGCAGACCGCTCAGCCTGCGCAGCTCAGGCAGCACCAGGTTCGAGGTGGAGGACAGGGATGCGCCGGCCTTGGCGTTGGCCTTGTCTTCGTAGAGTTCGGCCATAGCTTCGAGGAGCGGCTTCAATTGGCCGGAGGAGAGCAGAATGGCCGAGGAGAGGTCTTTCGCGCCTCTGAGAGCGGCATAGCGCAGGGTCTCTTCTCCCTTGGCGCCGCATCGGACAAGGTTTTTCATTACCAGGATGAGGAACGGATCGGGGATGGACGCGCCGGAAAAGTAGCTCTTGACGCGTCCCATGATCTCACCCAGGCCGGTCGAAGATTCGACCTTGGAAAGGATCTTTTCAATGAATGCCAGCTCCTCCTTCTGCTCTTCTGCTGACCGGGTGTTTTGAGCGCGGCCGGCGGCGATTCGGTGAACTTTCCGCCAGAGGGGAAAGCTGGCTCCGAGGGGAATGGAGGTCGTTCCGTATTGTCCGAGCGCCAGCCCCTCAAATACGTCGCGGGCATTGGCCGCCAGGGTTCTGTGTTCCTCGTTTTCGGGATCGAGGATTTCGATGGCCCGGACAAAGAAATACTGAGCTTCGTAGTGGTAGAAGCTCCAGGGAGCCTGGGTGATG
>CAJWMA010000201.1 GCA_913042995.1 uncultured bacterium
GAGCACCGGACTGTCGATCCGGAGGTTGCGAGTTCGAGTCTCGTCATCCTCGCCATTTTTCAGAGCCCTCGCGATTCAATCGCGGGGGTTTCTTTTTTGATCCCGTTTCAAGCCTGGCTATAGACCGGCCCGGAACGCTGCTCAGCGCAATCTGACACGGGGAAAGAACTCCGGGATCATGAACCGCCAGATCCAGACGTTGCGCTGTTTGCGTGGAATCAGGTGGCATGGATTGATGCTCAGGGTCTTTGTCGCTCCGCGTCCGGTGTCGTCGTCCGTCAGCAGGAGACTGAGTCCGAAATTGAATCCGGCGGGCGGGGGGGAGCCGTTCTTGAACAGAGGGAAGGAGGTCCATGGAAGCGCTACCTCGTAGATGGCGCCGCTTGAATCGGGCTTCTTCTTGACGGAAAAGAGTCCCTGGGGTTCGTCGTCGTCGTCATCATCGTCTTCATTCTCGGCGTCGAGCCCTCCTTCCTGTCCGCCTTCCGCGCCCTCCTGTTCCTTGGCCTCCTTGCGGCGCTTGGGGATAGTCAGGCCGAGCGTCATCAACTGGTCATCGCTGCCCTGGCGATAGCCTCCATCTCCGTCAGGGTCGAGACCGATCAGGAGACAATCTCCTTTCCAGTTCTCCGCGTCTCGATCGTAGGCTCTGAGAATGTCATCTTCGACATCGAGGGCGAAATAGAAATACGATTCATCCCAGCCCGTGTAGAGGATGGCCGACAGATCTTCTTCCCCATCCCACTGGCGGCCGAGCCCGGGAGCCGGGATCAGGTTGAGGTTGCGGGGAGCGGTCAGCAGAACCCTGTGAGCGTAGCTCCAGGAATCCTCCAGCCGGCCATCGATGACAGGAGGCAATTGGAGCTGGCGGGCGGTGATCTCTCTCGGATTGGTATGCTTCATCGCCTCCTGCTTGATTCCCTCGAGAAGGTAGGCGATGTCCCCACGGCCCTTCGTGTTGTCCGAGCTGAGGAAGGCCTCGGATTTCAGCGTTCGGTCGAGCAGGGTTATTGTCGAAGGATAGTCGCCCGCCTGGAAGTACGCCAGGGCGAGGTCGATGACAGCTTTCGGTTCCGTGCGATCTTTGAGGTATACGTTGAGCAGTTCCATTCGCTTCCTGGCGGCGTTGGGCTGGTCCGGGAAGGTAGCTCCGGTCATCCCGCAGCCCCCCCCGTCGGTCAGGAGCAGGAGGTGGCCGGCGGCCACTGCGCTGCGATAGGATCTCTTCTCAGCCAGGAAGCTGCTGAGCGGATTGGGTTCGACAGCTCGCAGGAGCGTTCCCTTCACCCTGTCGTAGATGGAGATCGTCTGGCCGGGGTCGGGAAATATGATCGCGTTCTCCAGGATGTGAAGGTGTCGGCTTCGCATTCGGCCAAGGTAGGTTCCAAGGTGAATCTCCTTCTGAGGCCAGAGGGAGGAAATGCTCATGCCCCGAGTCCCCGGGATGCGGCGAACCTCCAGCGCCAGGAGTTTTAGCCTGTCGCTGCCGTGAATGACGAAGAGCTGGCGTCCATCGCGGAAGATGGAAAAGTAAGAGGGCTCCTTGTCGAATTTTTCGTAGATCCACTCGCGCTTTCCGTTTTCGATGGAGATTCCGGCCAGCGCGGGCGTCCCCCCTTCCCTGGCCAGTACGGCGATCACCTCGTCCGGCGCCTCTGCGGAGTGGGCGATCTGCTCGATGGTTCCTTCTGAGGGCTCAAAGCCCCATAGAACCGTTCTGTGGGCCAGGTCCAGCAGGAGCACAGCGCTGGTGAGAGGAAGGAGGCAGAGTCCCTTGCCAAGCTGGACGGGATCACCCACCTTCCTGGCACTGTCGTAGGCCAGGGGCAGATTGAAGCTTTTCCGCCGGGTACCGTCTTTTGACGCAAGGGCGGTGTAGCCGAGGTCGCGCTGGTGGAGCACGAAAACCTCATCGCCGGCCAGCGCGGGCCTGGCCTGGGCTGGATCGAATTTCAGTTCCTTCCTCCAGAGCTCACCTCCGTTATGGTCGAAGCAATAGAACTGCCGGTGGCTGCTGCTCAAGTAGATCCTGTCGGCTGTGACCAGGCACCCCCTGACTCTCTCGCTCAGCTGTCTGAAGACAGGCTGCTCAGAGCGGGGCAGCTTCTTCGTGCTCCCTCCGAGTGGAATGGACCAGCGGACCTTGCCTTGCTGGTGGTCCACGGCGAAGAGATTACGATGGTCATGAAGGATCAGCAGCTTGCCGGCGAAGGAGCCCCGGAGTTCCTTGTCGCCGCTCCTGGCGAAGCGGAAATTCCTGTATTGGATGGGATCGATGATGTACCCGGGGATCATGGACAGGTTGATGGTCCAGGAGGGTATTCCTGTGCTGACGTCTCTGCATTCCATGATCTCGCTGGCCTGGGTAAAAAAGCTGTTTTTACAGCTTTCCGGGCGTTCGCCTTCCGGCTCCAGGAAGATCTTTTCAGGAGAGAGCAGGTCAGCGGGGGAGCGCCAGGCCATCCTCAGCGGCGTGTGCAGCAGCTGGTTCTCCTCTGGCCTGAGCTCAACCAGGCCGGGGTCAGTGAGACGCCGACGGATGTAGGACCCTACAGTATCGGAGGCATCCATTCCGGGGATTGGCTCTACCCGCTTGTCGGGATGTGTCGCCAACAGCTCCTCGTAGAGCGCGCGGGTCTTTGTCCGCTTGCCGGCCCCGTAAAACATCTGGGCGGCTCGCAAGGCTGTCCGGACCGTGTCAAATCGCAGAGGGTAGTCATCCACGTAGTCCAGAAGCGTTCTGGCTGCCCGGATCGAGTTGCCCCGGTCAAGATACGAGATGGCCAGCTCCTTGTAGGCTGCCGCGGCGGCCTCGGTGAAGGGATAGAGACGGATGGTCTCCCGGAGGCCATAGATCTCCCCGGATTTCCTGGCGGAGTTGAACTGGGCGGCGGCTTTCGATTCGGTTTCCTGGAAGACCTCCCCGGGTTTCGGAACCGATTTCCGCAGGGAACGGATCTCAGACCGGATGAATTCTTCCGCGGGTATCTGGAGGAAACCATCGACCCTGTAAACAGACTTGTTTCCGGGTATGCCGGGCAGGCGGGATTTGTCCGTTGCGGGGCGCTCTACATCGAAGCTGAGCGCATCGTGAAAGGCGGTCAGGGCTCCTTTTGATTTCCCATTTTTTTTGAGGAAGAGGCCAAGGGCGACATTCGCGCCGACCTTTCGAGCAGGGTTGTTTTCAACGCGAGCGCGCATCTTCAGGAGCTCTTCAGCCCGCCCGGGTTCAGCTTCTTGAGCCAGCTGTTCCAGTGTCTCGGCGGTGGCCAGCTGGATTCCGTCGAGCTCGGAATTGGCCGGAGGCGGACTGGGCTTGGTCTCGGTCCAGGACTCAAGGGTGTCGATTCCCGCCTCCAAATCTCCTGACCGTAATCTCAGCCTGGCGAGTTCCAGCAGGTCGCGAGAGTCTCTCTTTTCTTTTTTCTCTAGCTGGTCAAGGTCGCTTTGCAGGTCGCTGTAGGCTACGAATCCTCCGGGGTGGATCACCACGAGGCGATTTTCAGTCAGCAGCATATTTCCGCCGGCCTCGGGGAAATCCCAGAGATCACGTGACAGCAGCTTTCCGTCTAGGGCCGAGAGCTGCAGCAGCGAGCGCCTGCCGCTCAGCAGGATCCTGTTGCCGGCAAGGAGGCCCCGTCCCTGGGGGTGGATGCCCGGGTCGAGCTCGAAGCTCCAGAGGATCTTTCCACCAAAGGCGCCCGAAAGCCCGACAGCGCTGACCCTGGATCCAGCGAGAAAACAGGCGGTATTGTTTCGGCCAATGAGACTCGAGTGTTCTTCCCGCGAACAGCTCCAGGTGGTCATTCCATCGGAGGCGCGAATTGAAAGAAGCCGCGTCGAGTCCTGCGGCGCCGCGATGACATCACCGTTTCCGGCCGGGATGAGAGCGTTCGGATGCCAGCGGTTTTCATCTCGGATTGACTCCTTGAGACCGCTGGGGGAGAGAGAGTCGTATTCCTTAATCCAGGCGATCGTTCCGTCCTCAGCGTCCACGCTGGAGATAAATCCATGGTTGGCCAGGTAGAGAACGTTTTGTTCGATGACCAGGGGAGGCGAGGGGGTTGATCCCAGTCCCAGGAAGTCAGCGTTATCTTTGCTCCCGAGGTAGGTTTTCCACAGCAGCTCGCCTTCTTGATCAATCCTCGCCAGGTAGCAGAGAACCTGTTTTTCAGCCCTGACGTTGATCGGCAGGATGAGTCCGCCTCGATGGGGTGTGCCGGCGGCGGGAACTACGCCCCGGGCCGCCTTCTTGTCATCGCCCCCGGGTTTTTGAAGAGCTCCTGTCGACAGGTTGAGTTCCTGTGTCTCGGGATCGTAGGCGAATTCGCGTCTCCATGCGAGCTCCCCCGTTTCGAGAGCCAGGGCCTGGAGGGTGTTTCCATGAACGGCGAAGCAGGTCTCCCGGTTGCTGACGGGCGCGCCTGGCTGGAGGTAGCCTGTCGTCCGCGCCCCCAGCGCCGCCTGCCATCGGGGTCTTCCTGAGGAGAGGTCTAAGGCTGTCAGTTGCCGCTCATGTTGCAGCAGAGCTACTCCGGATGCGAGGGTGGGATGGTAGGGGATCGGAACATCGACCCCACCCTGGTCAGCTCCATCCCGGGCCGTTCTTCGCTCGCCCACGAACCGCCGGAAGTCCTCTTCGCTTGACTGTTGCCGCCACAGAACCCTGCCAGGCCTGAAGCTCTCCCGCGGAGAGCGGATGCCGCGACTGTAGGAAACCGGATCGAGGAAGGGACTGAGGGCAGAGCCGGGCGCGCGGGGGGACTGTCCGATGGATGCGGGGGATATTTTCAGCAGGGCGGTTATGGTGGTTTCGAGCGGCAGGGTTCGAGCTTCGGCGGAGCTGGCTTCCAGGATGTCCTTCAGCTGTTCCTGGTGGCGGGAGAAGGCGGCTGCATCAGCGAGCGCCAGGTCCGCCTGCATGGCCGATATGAGGACCCTGGATTTTTCCTCTGGAGAGAGCCTTGTGATTCCTCCCGCTCCAGGCTGGAGCAGGCGCCTGCTCCAGCGGCTTGCGGCAGGCCAGTCTCCCTGGAGTATTCTGTAGCCGAGCTCTTCCCGCAGAACCACGTCGACGATCTTCGCTTCGGGGAAATCTCTCAGGATCCGGTGCCTGAGCAATGCACGGGAACGATCTGTCAGAATCGCCTCGGTGTCCTCCGAATAGAGGCTCCACAGTCCCTCCAGGATGGCGTCGACGCGTTCGCCCAGCCTCTGCCGCCATTGCGCCGGGAGGAGACGTCTGAAACGTCCCAGGGCCTTTCTTACACCCAGCGAGACGCCCGCATCGTTTGATACCACCAGGTTGATGGAGGGCTTGTCGAGCAGTCCAATCCAGGTTTCGAGTCCTTCGGTAACACTCTTCCAATCTTTCTCGGCCGAGCGTTCCTGCAGTTCTTGCCAGAGCACCTGGAAGTCCTGCGAGGTGGGTGGAAAGAGCCCCGATGACTCATCCTGCTGAGACCGGAGCAGGCCGCCGGGAGCGAAGGCCAGGAGCGCCGCGCAGAGCGTCAGGGCTGAATTGCTGGGTACTCGCATGAATCCCGGGAGCTTCCTGGTAAAAGTGGCCGATTTGCGGCTTCAAACCGAATCAGAACCCACATTTTTTATAAGGAGCGTTGTCCCGGCCGTCAAGTCCTGCCTGTGGATCAGGAAGTATGTTTCCCGGAAGCCTCAGGTGCTGAGGTTAACGTCCAGGGAGCGCGAGGCGGCATTGTCGATGGTTGCCTGCGGCTCTCTGCGGGGACCGTTGTAGACATGGCTGAATACGGCTGAGAGGGTCTCGATGGGCTGAGTTCCTCTTCCCGGGAGCGACAGGTCTTTGTAGAAGAGCATCAGCAACAGGTCTTCACCCGGCTCTCCGTTGAAGGGGACATTCAGCACGCCGGACCAGCCCGGGCGAGGCGCCTGCGGCGATCGATCCTGTCCATCGGAGTGCCAGAGGCTGCGGGGAGCTTCCATATCGATGGATCCCCAGCTCTGGAGGCATTGCCAGGCGCCGCCGTCCATTTTGCGGATGACCAGCGCCGCATTCGCTCCGAAGCCCAGCCCGAGGGTTTTCCAGGCCAGCTCCTGGTCTTCCTGCGATTGCAAGCGGCTGCCGGCGAGGCCGGCAAGTGTTTCGAGAAGTTCGCTCCGGGACAACTCTTTTCGCTCAGGCACTTCGGGCTTTGATTCTTCCGGCTCCGCGCAGGCGGGAGCTGCTTCGGTTCCGCCATTGGCCATTACCGACCTGATTGTTTTCAGCAGGTCCTCTTCAAAGTCGAGGATCGGTTTGGTTATGTAGTCAATCGCGCCAAGGCGGAGGGCTTCGAAGGCGTTGTCCATGCTGTTGCAGCCGGTCGCTATAATGACCTGGACGGCCGGGTCGACCCTCTTCAGTTCACGGAGGACTTCGAGTCCATGCATCCCGGGCATGACGAGGTCCAGCAGTACGAGGTCGATGTCATCGCCCTGCCGCGCGAATATATTCAGAGCCTCGCCGCCGCTCGCAGCGGCGGAGACCTCAAAACCGTTGCTTTCAAAGTAGAGCTCCAGCGCGTCCCGGATAAAGGCCTCGTCATCGACCAGGAGAATGTGGGGCGGTTCTCCAGCGCCGTTCAACGCGTTTATCTCCGGTCTCTGCTTCATGCCTCTACCGCCATGTTGAGGATTGTCGAGAGGTCATCGAGCTTGAATGGCTTGAGCAGGTGGGCGTGGCAGCTTTCGAGGATCTCTTCGGGTATGCTCTCCGCCAGGTTGCCTGTACAGAGAATGATCCTGGACTGGGGGTCCGCCTGCT
>CAJWMA010000202.1 GCA_913042995.1 uncultured bacterium
CTGGGCTTGCGGGGTCTGCTCGATGGGCCGCGTGACAAGCTGTCGCCGGCTGCGGAGGCGGACCTGTCCAGGCTGCTCGCACTGTACGGAGGCTCGGATTGAGAGCTTCACCTCAACCGAAGAGGTCGAGCACCGGCTTGCCCTTCCCATCCTTGGTGGCGTAGAAGGGCCGGTCCTCGATGATGGCGTTGTGTTTCGGCGAGATCCCCATGGCATGAAAGATCGTCGAGTGAAGATCCGTGATGGTGACGGGGTTTTCGATGGTGGTGCAGGGCCTCTCCTCGGCGGTCTTGCCGTAGACGGCTCCTTTTTTGATGCCGCCGCCGAACAGCAGCACGCTCGATGCGCTGGTGAAGTGGCGATGCATGCCGTAGAACTTCATCTCGTTGATGACATTGGGCACGTTTACCTGGTTGCGGACCTGCTTCTCCGGTTTCCCTTCAACCATGCAATCCCGACTGAATTCACTGGCAAGGACGATCAGTGTCCGGTCGAGCAGGCCTCGTTCTTCAAGGTCGAGTACGAGCTGGGCAATCGGAGCGTCGATCTGTCTCTTCATATCCGTCAGCCGGGTGTGGCCATTCTCGTGCGTGTCCCATTGTTTGAAGGGGCCGTATTCGGTCGTGACCTCGATGAACCGGGCGCCCTTCTCTACCAGCCTGCGGGCCAGCAGACAGCCGAGGCCGAACTTGCTGGTGTTGTAGGCCTTGTAGGTCTCTTCGGGTTCCAGGCTCAGGTCAAAGGCTTTCGATGCGGGTGAGTTCATCAGGCGGTAGGCCGATTCGGCGGAACGGAGCAGGGATTCTTTCTGGTAGGCGGAACCGTCGCGGGCCACGGGGCTCGATTCGAGCACCTTGCGGTAGGTCTCGTAGCGTTTTTTGAAGCGATCGACGGTCATGCCGGCAGGGGGACGGACGACGTTGACCGCCTGTTTCGGGTCCGGTACGCGGAATGGGCCAAACTCACCTCCCAGGAACCCGGCGGTCTGGAAAGCCTTGATCTCTTCCGCCTCACCGTTTCCCTCGTAGCGCTGACCAATGTCAATAAAGGCGGGCATCGCTTCATTCCTGGGGCCGAGCGCCTGCGCGATCCACGCTCCAAGGTGTGGAGCGGCGACCGTGAGAGGCGGCTCATAGCCGGTGTGCCAGTGGTACTGGTGGCGGGAGTGAAGGATAAAGCCAAGGTCTCCAAGCACATGGGTGCGCAGGAGGGTTCCGCGGTCCAGCACGGCCGCTGTCTTCTCGAGACCCTTGGTCAACTGAACCCCATCGACGGCGGTCTCGATGCTCGGGAAGCTGCAAAGGAGCTCGTTGGCTGGAAGCCCTTTGCGGAAGGGGGTGTAACGCTTGGGGTCAAAGGTCTCGGTGTGGGCCATTCCTCCCGCCATCCAGAGCACGATCACGGAGTCAGCCGTGGCCTTGGGCGAGATCGGGTTCCTCGAGCCCAGGGCGGCCCTGGGCGCGCCGGCGGCGAGAGCGCCGAGGGCTGCGGCCCCGGCGGTCTTCAGGAAGTCTCGTCGTTGGAGGTTCGTTTTGGGCGAGTTATCGTTATTTTTCATGGCTTTGTGTTGGGTTGCCGGTTTCAGCTTAATAGATCAATTGGAATTCTGGATGCATCAGGATTGCCCAGAGCAGATCCTGGACGCCTTCGGCTGAGGCTGGGGTTCCGACCAGCCTCGAGAGAACCTTGAGCTCACCCGCGGTGGGTTTGCGCGAGAGCCCCCGGCTGTAAACGGCCTTGATGAGCTTCGTGGTTGACGCGTGTTCCTGGCCGAGGAGTTGTTTCGAGTTCCAGGCGATGATCCTGTCGAGCGTTTTTCCATTGGTCAGTTCGAGGGCCTGGAGCAGGGTGGCAACAGACTCTCTTCGGCTGACGACCTGCTCTCGATTGGGGCGCCCCAGGGCGACCTGCAGGGGGTCGGAGAAGGTCAGCGATGAGCGAACCTCGACTCCATCGCCCAGGGCCACGTTCGATTGGAAGTGGCCTCCGACATTCCAGGGGCTTGCGTCCAGGTCGCCTATGCGGAAGGACGTCTTCCAGTCCGCATCGGAAGCGGTCGGGAGCTGCCAGTCTTTCTTTTTATCGATGGTGTGCAGCCAGTCCGCGCTGGTGGCGATCTCCAGAAGCGGGGCGCCTTTCGCATCCATTCCCTTCAGGGAAACGATCAGGCCCGCGGGGTTCGGGGAGCCGCCGGTGTTGGCGGCCCGTACGGCAAGCAGGTTCTCCCCTCGTCGGAGCTTCTTCGTCACGTTTGTGGAGACCGGGGCGCTCCACTCGGCGCTTTCGAGCGTCTTCTTGCCATTGAGGAACAGGACGAATTCGTTGTCAGCTGTGGCTGTCAGGAACGCGGAAGGAGGAATCTTCGCGAGGGTGAAGGCGCGGCGGAAATATACGGCCTGGCCGGCGGCGGCCGTGTTGAAGGAACTGTCTGACCAGATCCACTCAGCCTTTGACGCGCCGGGTATGCTTTTCCTGCTGGAGCTTGAGTGGACCCTGGCGGCCACCTTGAATTGTCCACCCTGGCCTCGACCATCTTTTTTCCCCGGCCTGGCATCGTTCCTGGTTCCGGATCCGGCAAGGCTCCAGGCCGCGTCGATAAACTGCTCGGCGGAGAGGCGTTTTACAAGGGGGCCGCGGAAGATGAACCGGGCGCTGGGATCCTCCTCCCGCTTCTCGTCGATCGCGGGGAGGCGATAGGCCCGCGAGGTCGTGATGAGCTTCAGGGTGTGCTTGAGGTCGTGGCCATTTTTGACCAGGTCGGTTGCAAGCCAGTCGAGGAGATCCTGGCTCCAGGGCTCCATGTCCATATTGTCGATAGGTTCTACAATGCCCCTGCCGAAGGCTACCGCCCAGAGGCGATTGACGATGGTTCTTGTGAGCCTTCCGTTTTCCGGCAGGACCAGGAGATCCGCGAGTTGCTTCAGTCTTTCTCCCCGGGAGGCCTTGGCGTCGATCTGACCAAGCTCGGGGTAGAGAAAGGCCGTCGTGGACGTTTCGCCGGTGGGCTTGTCGCAGCGGTGCAGCTGCAGCGGTCCATTGGCGAAGACGGAGGCGAGGGCGTAGGAGTCCTTGAGCTTCCAGTGGTTGACAAAGCTGTCATGGCAGGAGGCGCACTTCAGGTTGGTTCCAAGGAACACCTGGGCCACGTTCTGGGCCGCCTGGATCTCGGGCCGCTGGCTCTCGTTGACGACTCCGCGCCATTTGATTCCCCGGATAAATCCATCGCTTCCAGATACAGGACTGATCAATTGGTGGACAAACCTGTCGTAGGGAAGATTTTCGTAGAGGCTCCTGTAGAGCCACTCGGTGATCTGCCCCCTGCCGCCATCAATGAACCCCGTTCCCTTGTAGGCATTCCTGAGTATGTCGTTCCAGAAGGTCAGCCAGTGTCCCGTGTAGCGGCCTCTTTCGCCCAGGAGACCGTCGATGGTCGCTTCTCTGTCTGCGGCGGTGTCCTCGCCCGGGGTGTCCGAGGGCGGCAGAAGACCCACCAGGTCGAGGTAGGCTCTTCGCCGAAAGGCCGCTTGCGAGATTACCCGGTTGGTTGTTACCCCATGTTTTTCGAAATACGGAGCCAGCAGCCGGTCGATGGGGTTGTCGTCCTTGTCGCCAGGCGGCAGAGCGGGCTCGCGCGGGGCCAGGGAGGCCCGGCGGTGCTTCTTGCCGAAGGTGAAGCCATCGATCCAGGGGGCGCCCTGGTCGATCCATTTCTTGAGAGAATCGACGTCTTCTCCTGAGAGCCTCGATCCCTTTGGCGGCATCCTCTTTTTCGGGTCAGCGCTGAGGATCCGCTCGATGATCGCGCTTCGGGCGCTCTTGCCGGGCTCCAGGGCCGGTCCGCTCTCACCGCCCGCAAGCAGGCTTGCGCGGGTGTTCATCGACAAGCCGCCCTTGCGCTTCTCTTCCATATGGCATTTACCGCAGCTCTTTTTGAGCAGAGGGGCTACCTTGTCGTGGAAGAGAGAGCCGGGGCCCTCTTCGGCGGCGGCAGAGCGGGCGCAGAACGCCAGCGCCGCCGCCAGCAGAAGGATCGGAAGCCGGTTCATGGGCTATTTTCCCTGCTTGAACATCGCGTGATTGGGGTTGCCCATGGAGAGCAGGTAGGCGACCAGGTCGAGAACCTCCTCCTTGTTGAGCGGATTGAGCAGCCCGGCGGGCATCATCGAGCCCTTGGCCGGCATGGTCCTGAGGATCTGCTTGTGGTTGACCCCTGAGTTGCTGGCTGGTGTCAGCATGTTGGTGTTTACCGAGAAGTTGTCGCCGCCGCCATTGACGATCCTGCCGGTGACGGTCTTGCCGTTCTTCAGGATGAAGATCGTGGCGCGGTACTGGTCGGAGACCACCTTGTCGGGCGCGAGGATCGATTCGAGGAGATCTCTCTTGCTGAAGCGTCCGGCGGATCCGGTAAGGTCCGGTCCGGCCGCGCCTCCCTGGCCATCGAAGCGATGGCAGACGAAGCACTTCGCCGCGGCGAACATTTTCTTGCCGTGCTCGAAGTCCCTGCCCACAAGACCCTTTTCAACGGTTGGCAGGACATTTTCCGCGGTCCATTCTTTTCCGGGGCCTTTCGGCCTGGGCAGCTGGGCGAGCAGCGCCGGGGCCGGGCTGTTCTTGAGCGAGCCGGCGGCGGCGAGGGTTTTCTTGTCTTCAGCGCTGAGGCGCCCGATGGCCGCGCTCCTGACGTTGTTGATAAAGCCATTGAAGCTGGCGCCGCCGCGGAAGCCGCGCGCATTGCTGAACCACTTGAAATAGCGTTTTCGCTCTTCGATCGTCCAGCCCGTCTTCAGGCTGTGGAGGGCCAGGGCGTAGTGCATCTGGTCTTCCTGCGCGGGAGAGGTTTCCATCAGCGCGACAGTTTTACCGGCGACGCCGGGCGCCTCGAGGTAGATCAGCACCTGGCTCAGCTCACGGTTCAGGGGGGCTGTTTTTGCCGGGTAGAGTTTCGAGAGCTCAGCCGCGATCTTCGCGCCGGTGGCCTCGGCCGGCTTGCCGAGCCGGATGAAGACCAGGGAGTAGGCCCGCAGCAGGTTGATCAGCTGGGTCTCATCCAGCGAGCTTGCCTTGATGTTGCGCAGCGCCGCCAGCAGCTTGGGGCGAATCTCGGCTTTTCCATGCCGCGCCAGCGCGATGGCTCCCTGGATCAGGGCGACATCGTTGAGCTCGCCGATGACCTTGTCCTGCCAGGAAGCGACCGGCTGGTGTTCGACAGCGATTCTCGCCGCGTAGCGCAGGTAGCGGTCAGGGCTCGACAGGTGAGGCCAGGCAGCTTCGAGGGCCGCGGGATCCTGCTTGCCGTGGTATTTCTCAAGCTCCTTGCGCTGGGCCCGAAGCTTCGTCGACTCAGGAGATGTCTTCGCGACACCGCCCTTGTCGTTTCCGGTGTAGGTGACTCGGTAGAGTCCCGACTGGGTCCGTCTTCCGCCGATTGAAACATAGAGGGCCTTGTCCTTCGGGTTGACGATGACGTCGGTCAGGGGGAAGGGCGCGCCGGCGATGAACTGTTCGAGCTCACCGGTGTAGGTGCCGCCGTCCGGGGTCATGTGGACCGCGTAGAGCTTTCCGTAGGACCAGTCACAGATATAGAGAGCCTCCTGGTACTTGACCGGGAAGTCCGCGCCATAGCCGAAGCCGATCCCCGTGGGGGAGCCGGGGCCGACGTCGACGACCCTGCCGAGGCTGTCGGGGTAGTAGGTCGGCCATTTGCCGGTACCGGATCGCCAGCCGAACTCACCACCGCTGATAACATGGTTAACACGGGTGGGGCGGTACCATGGGGTTCCAACGTCCCACTCCATGTCCGCGTCATAGGTGAACAGCTCCCCGTTCTTGTTGAAGGCGATGTCGTACTCGTTGCGATAACCGTTTGAGACCAGCTCCCAGACCTTGCCTTCCGGGTCGGTCCTGGCGATCCAGCCTCCCGGTGCGAGCTTGCCCCTGGCGTGGCCGCGGGCATCCCAGAGCCTGGGAAGGAGCAGGTCCTCCTTCCAGGTTCGCGGGACGAGAGATTTTTCGGGGTTGGGGATGTTGGTGTGGTTACCGCCGATTACGTAGATGTACTTTTTCTCAGGACCGAGGATGACAGCATGGGGTCCGTGCTCTCCCCCGCCCTGAAGCGTTCTGAGCAGCTTGCGCTCGTCGAACTGGCCATCACCATTGGTGTCCCGCAGGCGGTAGAGGCCCCGGTCTTTTTCACTCTGGACGACATAGAGGCTGTCGAAGGCGTAGAGGAGGCCGTGGGCATGGCCGGCGTTGCCGGCGAGACGCTCGACGAGGGTTTCGCCTTTTTTCCCGATCGGCGAGGGGGTGATGCGGTAGAGGGCGCCGTACTGGTCGGATGTAATGATTCTTCCCTTCGGGTCGATGGTCATGGTTACCCAGGAGCCCTCCGAGCCCTTGGGCACCGAGTAGAGCAGTTCGACCTTGAAGCCGGGCGCCACGATGAGGCTGTCGGGGGCTGTCGCCTGGACCGGCTTCGGGGGCGCGCCGGCGTTGACCAGGGTTGAGCTGTTGACTGAGCCTCCCCAGGGGCCTCCGCCAATCTCGGCCACCGAGGTGGATTTTTTCCACTGGCTGTCGTTGAAGCCTGTAACCTTCCAGCCGTTGGTCGATTTCCTGCTGGCCTTCCAGGCGGGGCCGGTCGAGATGATCTGAGTACCCTTCTTGTCTCCCCTCGGCCTGGTTTTCCAGGAGTCCACCGAGAGGATCAGCCCGCCGGGACCACCGGCGTTGACCGCTTCAACGGCGATGACGTTCTTTCCTTTCACCAGGCTCTTCG
>CAJWMA010000203.1 GCA_913042995.1 uncultured bacterium
CGGCGGAAACGCTCGTTTTGGCGGTGGACGCGGTGGCCCTGGCGGTGGACGCGGCGGCCCTGGCGGCGGCCGTGGTGGCCCTGGCGGTGGACGCGGAGGACGTGGCGGACGCCGCGGCCGTGATGACGGAGAAGATAGCCGCTACGAAGAGCGTGTCGTTAAGATTAATCGTTGTTCGAAGGTGATCAAGGGCGGAAGGCGCTTCAGCTTCAGCGCTCTTGTCGTCCTCGGCGATCGGGAGGGAAGTGTTGGAATTGGCTTCGGCAAGGCTAACGAGGTTCCTCCCTCTGTAGAGAAAGCCATGAAGATTGCCCGCAAGGCCTTCACCAAGGTGTCGATTCACGGGAACACCATCCCGCATAAGATCGTTGGGAGCTATCGTTCCTCCAGGGTCGTGATGTTGCCGGCCACTGAGGGTACCGGAATTATTGCCGGCGCTCCCGTCAGGGCGGTGGTTGAGTGCGCTGGAGTCAAGGATCTGCTTACCAAGGTTCATGGAAGTACGAATCCTCTCAATGTCGTCAAGGCCACCATGAATGGTCTGAAGCAGCTTCGGACCCGCGAAGAGGTCAGCATGCTCAGAGGAGTGGAGATACCGGAATGAAACTGACTGATATTCTTGCCAAGGCAGGAAAAAAAACAGCACGTAAGCGCGTCGGGCGCGGCCAGGGTAGCGGAAATGGCAAGACCAGTGGTCGGGGCCATAACGGAGCCGGTCAGCGTTCGGGGTTCAAGAAGAATCGTCCCGCCTTCGAGGGAGGCCAGATGCCCCTGGTTCGAAGGGCGCCCAAGAGAGGGTTCACCAATGCGCCGTTTCGCAGACGGTTTGATGTGGTGAATGTGAAATTACTTGAAAAGTGGTTTGAGGCCGGCGATTCAGTCAGTCTCGATGTGCTCAAGTCCAGGGGGCTGATTAAGCCTCGCCATGGAAGGCTGAAGGTTCTCGGGGCAGGAGAATTAAGCAAGAACCTGACGATTGTTGCCGATGCTATCAGTGAGACCGCACGGCAGAAGATCGAAGAAGCCGGCGGAAGCGCTGAGAGCACAGGTACTACGGACAAAAAATGAAAACCAACAGGATCCTGTTATCCCTGGTTATTGGCGCCCTGGTCGGTGCCGTTGTGGGTTTTAAGTCCAGCGCTGATCAACAGACGAGCGCGTCCATCTTCGCCTTTGTTGCGGCAACCCTGGTTTCTCTGCTGGTTTGCTGGAAGATGGGCGATGTCCTGGTGGATATCTGCAAGATTCCCGAACTCCGCAACCGCATCCTGGCAACCCTTGGTTTGCTGGCGGTTTTTCGTTTTGGTTTCTGGGTCTATCTTCCAGGTATCAATATCGCGCAGTTCAAGTCTCTTCTCGCAGATGACGAGGGTCCTCTGAATTGGCTGACGATGACCAGCAAGTTGACCGGCGGGTCCTTTACGCCGGTACTCTTTTCCCTGGGCATTATGCCCTACATTTCGGCTTCGATTATTTTCTCCCTGCTGGTGAAGGTTTTTCCTGCCCTTGAGGCTCTCTCCAAGGAGGGGGAGGCCGGTCGCAGGCAGATCAGCCGCTACACCCGCTACGCCACAGTGGTTCTCTGCCTGGTGCAGGCAATGTTCCTGGTTTGGAACTGGAAGAATCCATCTGCAGCCTCCGGAGAGACGATCACCCTGAATCCAGGGTTCTGGATTTGCTCGCTGCAGCTCATCTGCCTCACCGCCGGCAGTCTCTTTGTCATGTGGCTTGGGGAGAAAATTACGGAATACGGTATCGGAAACGGAACCTCTCTCCTGATCATGGCCGGTATTATCTCAGACGTTCCCGCCGCGATTGCTGAGTTGATCAGGCGGGTCTTCCTTGCGACCGAGGACGATCGTCCCTTCGAGGTGACCTACTGTCTGCTGATCATCGCCATGTTTGTGGCGATTGTCGCGGCCGTTGTTTTCATCACCAAGGGGCAGCGACGGATTCCGATTCAACAGCAGAGGGCTGTCAAAGGGCGCAGGGTCTATGGAGGACAGCGTCAGTACATGCCTGTGAAGGTCAACGCCGCGGGTGTCCTGCCGGTCATCTTCGCTTCTTCGCTGCTCATGATCCCGACCCTCTTTCTCGGTTCTGTCGCCTACGGGGGAGACAACTGGTTCTTCGGGTTCCTGCAGTTCCTCGATACGGCTTTCGCTCGCAATGGCTTTTTGTATATCTTCTGCTTCATCGGGATGATCGTGTTCTTTACGTATTTCTGGACAAGTCTTTACTACAATCCTGTCGAGATTGCCGGGAACATGAAAGAGTACGGAAGCTTCATTCCGGGCATTCGGCCTGGAAGGCGTACGGCTGAGTATCTCGAGAAGATTTTCAAGAGGATCACCCTTGCCGGAGCGGTCTTCCTGTGCCTGATCGCGCTGGTTCCAAACGTGATCATGGGCAATGTTCCCGGAATGAGCTTTCTCGTTAGCCAATTCCTTGGCGGAACGAGCATCCTGATCGTCGTCGGGGTGAGCCTGGACTTCGTAGAAAAGATTGAGTCCCAGCTGCTTGTGAGACAATACGAGGGCTTCATGCGGGGCGGCGACACATCTC
This sequence comes from uncultured bacterium, assembly GCA_913042995.1. Taxonomy (GTDB): domain Bacteria; phylum Planctomycetota; class UBA8108; order UBA8108; family UBA8108; genus UBA8108. The sequence continues at coordinate 2,566 of CAJWMA010000203.1, forward strand.
GTGGAGGCGGCGGCCCGAAAAAAACGGTACCGGCGGAGTAAGAGGGCTGCTGTCCTTGTGTTCTCCCTGGCGAAGGAATGATCTCTTATAAGACTCCTCAAGAGATCGAGAAGATGCAGGCTGCAGGCGAGTTGGTGGCTCGGGCACATCGAATGGTGCGCGAGTCCATCAGGCCCGGTCTGTCGACCTACGATCTCGACATATTCATCCGGGATTATGTTTTGCAGGCTGGTGGCCAACTGCTGTTCTACAAGTACAGGGGCTTTCCGGCCAATTCCTGCATCTCTATCAATGAAGAGGTGGTGCACGGTATTCCGCGCAAGCGTCGCAAGCTGGAGGATGGGGACGTTGTCAGCGTAGATATCGGGGTCAAGCTCAAAGGCTTCTGTGGCGATTCAGCCTGGAGCTACAGGGTTGGAGAGGTCAGCGAGGAAGCCGAAGCCTTGCTGAAGGCGGGAGAGGAGGCTTTGTCGCGGGGAATCGCGGCGACCCTCTCAGGAGGCAAGATATCTGACATAGGCCGCGCAATTCAGACCTATGTGGAAGGAGAAGGCTACCATGTGGTGAAAAAATATGTTGGGCATGGAGTCGGCGCCGAATTACATGAAGATCCCCAGGTTCCGAATTATGTCGATCGGAATATTCTTCGTCATGATCCCGATTTAAGGGATGGCCTGGTCCTGGCGATTGAGCCCATGGTGAACCTCGGCACAGAGGACACCAGGGTGTTGAATGACGGCTGGACGGTTGTTACAACAGACAGAAGCTTGTCAGTTCATTTTGAACATACGGTCGCTGTGACCCCTGAAGGACCGAAAATACTGACTTGTTGCTGAAAATCCGTATAAATGCGTGGTTCTTCAAAAGAATCCGTATTTTTTCTTTGTAAATTTTTCGGTAAGTCATCTATACTCTTCGACTTGGAAAAATTTTAAAAATTGGTCTAAGTGCTTGCTGCCTAATGATTTGTTGTTTGGGCGGATAAAAGCAGGGAAAGCGTCGAGCCATGAAGGTCAAGGTCTCTGTAAAACGGTTGTGCGAGAGCTGTAAGATCATCCGTCGCAAGGGTGTTGTGCGCGTCATCTGCACGAATCCCCGGCATAAACAACGGCAGGTTTGAAGTTTTTCCGGGAGGCGGATTCTGGCGTTTTCCTTCAGGTGGTTAGCTCGATACGGTTGGTAAAGCGGATCGGGTGGCAACGGGTAACTGGTTTAAATACAAGAGTATAAGAGGGTTCTATGCCGCGGATTTCGGGAGTTGATATTCCAGCCGACAAGCAAATCGGCATTTCATTGACCTACATCAAAGGCATTGGTCGCACCCTGGCTGGTGACTTGCTCAATAAGGTTGGGATTGGCTATACCGTGAAGGCCAGAGACCTGACCGAGGAAGAGCTCAGTAGAATCGCCTCTACGCTTGAGGACGAATATGTCATTGAGGGGCGGCTTCGCCGTGAGCTTCAGCAGAACATCACGCGATTGAAAGAGATCAATAGTTACCGTGGAATGCGTCATAAAAGGGGTCTTCCGGTTCGTGGCCAGAGGACCAAGACAAATTCCCGTACGAGGAAGGGGCCGCGAAAAGTTGTCGCGACCAAAAAGAGTGTAAAGCAGATGTAATTCTGCAGGTATTTCCCCGCCGCCGCTTGGCTGCGGATTCGATGTGTTAACGGTGAGAAATGGCAAAGAAGAAAGTCAGGAAGAACGTCGTTAAGGGGATCGTCCACATCAAGGCGACCTTTAATAATACGTTCGTGACGATTACCGACAAGAACGGGCAGACCCTGGCCTGGCAGACGGGCGGCTCCATGGGCTACAAAGGTAGCCGGAAGAGTACTCCCTTTGCCGCTCAGCGAGCAGCTGAGCAATGTGCCGTCGCGGTCAAGAAGATGGGGATGAAAGAGGTCGATCTCCGCGTCAGGGGGCCAGGTTCAGGGCGAGAGTCCGCGATCCGGGCCATCCAGGCGGCCGGTCTCGACATCAAGATGATAGAGGATGTCACCCCGCTTCCGCACAATGGTTGTCGTCCGAAGAAAAGGCGGCGTGTCTGAAGGCTTTTGATTTCCTGTGGAGCCCGGGGCACTGCAGGAAGGATTTTTCTACGGAATTAAATGACCGGGTGCTTGGTTGGAAAGTTTGATGATCTGCTTTCTGGCGAGAAGATCCCGGGAGGAGTTTAGATGCGTATAAGGTGGCGAGACTTCGAGATTCCCAATTCAGTCATCTGCGAAGATGAATCTCGGAAATCCACTTACGGTAAGTTTTACGTCGAGCCTTTTGAACGTGGGTTCGGGATTACCGTTGGCAACAGCCTCAGAAGAATTCTTCTTTCATCGCTTGAAGGAGCTGCGCTCGTTTACGCGAAGATCGAAGGTGTCCAGCACGAATTCACCAGCATGACGGGTGTTTACGAAGACGTTACCGATGTTGTGCTCAATCTCAAGAACGTGCTCATGCTGATTGAGGGCGATGCTGATGATGTGGAACTTAAGATCCGTGTCGACAAGGCCGGAGATGTAACTGCGGGTGACATTGAACATGGACCCGAGGTGACCATTGTCAATCCTGACCTTCACATTGCCAAACTCACCCAGGATATCCCTTTTAATATCGACCTCAGGGCACGCAAGGGGCGTGGTTATGCTACCGCTCCTGAAAATCGTGACGGTGACAATGAGATCGGAGTTATCTGGATGGATTCCTCTTTCTCTCCCGTCAGCCGGGTTCGTTATAAAACGGAGAATACCAGGGTTGGTCAACTGACCAATTACGACCGCCTGGTCCTTGAGATCTGGACCAACGGCGCCCTGAAGCCTGAGATGGCTCTTGTGGAGGCGTCGAAGATTCTCCGCAAGCATCTCAACCCGTTCATCCAGTATTCAAATATCGGTGCTGTGGTGCAGCCTGAAGAACAGGTGGTGGCGGAGGAGACGACTGAGTCTCCCGATCTCGATGAGCTTCGCAAGAAGCTGGAGATGCCGATCAGCGCTTTGGCCCTGGGTGTCAGAGCCTACAATTGCCTCGATGGCGAGTCGATTCGAACGGTAGGCCAACTGGTTGCCTGGAAAGAACCCGATCTACTCAGAGTGAGAAACTTCGGTCAGACTACGCTCGACGAGATCAAGTCGAAGCTGGTTGAAATCGGACTCGACCTGGGTATGGAGGTTCCGGCTTCTATTTCCGTCGAGCCCGTCGGTATGCATATTTCAGCTGCCATACCTCAGGATCCGATGGTTGAGTACCAGGAGCCGATTTCTGAGGAACCGCAGCTCCCTCCTGCTCCCGATTTGGAGGAGCCGGTCCCCGGTCCAGCGGATGCCGGCGATTCCGATGCGGAAGCCAGCGTTGATAGCAGTGCAGGGACGATCTAATGAGGCATCGTAAGAGCAATAAGAGACTCGGGCGCAGTACAGCCCATCGCCTCGCGTTGAGGCGTAACCTGGCTCGTAGCCTGTTTCTCTCTTATAACGAGAGCAAGTACATCCTGACTACGGTCGAGAAGGCCAAGTTCGTGAAGCCGTTCGCTGAAAAGCTGATTACGCTGGCCAAGGACAAGACGCTTCACAACTATCGGCGGGGGCTGAAGCTCCTTGGAGATGAAGATGCCGTCAAAACTTTGTTTGACGATATCGGGCCGGCCTATCGGGAGCGCCCCGGCGGCTATACCAGGATCGTACGTACAGCTAAGAAGCGATTGGGAGACAAAGCCAGTATGGCCCTGTTCGGATTTGTTCTCGATCGGCCGGCTGAGACCGTCGCGGTAGCTGACTCGGCAGAGGAATAATCGTCCGGCCGGGTTCCGGTTGTGACTGGATGATTCTGCTGAAATAAGGCGGCTCCCGGGTCTCGCAAGCGGCTCGCGTGCGTGCATAGAGAAGCTCCTCCGTCTTCCAGTGGGTTCGAGAACCTTCTGTCAGCCCGAAAGCCTGTCGGGCTGTTTTGCGCGATGAACGCGTCTCTCCCGGAGCGTGTTCGCAGCCATTCGCGGCCTTACGGCCTTGATGCGCCTGCAGGGCGGCAGGGAAATCCTCGCTCGCGCCCTTTCTTTCTTTTTGCCGCCTTGTGGACAGCGAGGAGGGGAGACCTGAGAATAAGAGGGTTCAAAGGGGTCTCGTCCTTTCCCCGCCTCGGCCACTGAGGGCGGCCCTGGCAGCCTGAGGAGAAGAGAAGTGCATG
>CAJWMA010000204.1 GCA_913042995.1 uncultured bacterium
GGTCTCGTAAAGTTGCCTGTGGGTCTTGAGGAGGCAGTTAGCCCGGTTTTTGCAGTATGACGGCACAAAATAATCTACAGATCCAGGCCCATAGAACCTGGTCGATCATTCGCTATTTCTATCTCGCTCACGTTCATTTCCGCAGCGAGTACGAGCGTTATGACAAGAAGGTCATGAGCTATTCGCGGGCCAGCGGTATCGATCGAGAGTTCCTGCGTCTGAATACGGAGGAATTGGCTGGTTTGCTTGAGTTCAAGAGCCTCGAGTCTCTTCGTGATGACTACATCCAGGAGCTCAAGGATCTCTGCCATGATGTATTCAGGACAGCGGATCGGACGGATCCGCTTGACCGTTATGTTTCAGATATCTTCCATGAGGTCTCAATTCTCAAGGAGGAGCACTATACGGTTAAGACCTACGCTCCCCAATATGAGCGCGATTCCGATGAGGTGGAGTTGAAGTTTATTCTCGACGACGCTCATACGGTATTTCCCAAGAAGTTGACACAGATTCGCTATCTTTTCGGCAAGGCGCGTGAGCGCATGGAGAAGATCCTTCCAACGGTTCGTTCCATGCCGATTGTCGTCAGATCTCTGTATCTTCATCGAAACGAGGACTTTATTCGTAACGCCTATCCTAAGGGGCTGAAGGCTTTCTATTCCCATATGTACCCCCTGGGAGCTTTTGAGGGCTATTACCAGGTAGCTCAGAGTTTTTATCACTCGAGTTTCTTTCGCGAGGCTCTCAAGGCTTTTCGCCTGGCGGAAAACGAGTACCAGGCGGCGTCAGGACTTTACAAGGAGTTGCTGAAGTCCGAGAAGGAAGCAGGCGGTTCTTCTGATGAGGAGGCATTGCCAAGGGAGCCGCGCTGGACTATTCGCTCCATCCGGGCAAAGATCGGTCGAATTCAGAAGAGGCGGGCCCGGAAGCGAAAAACTTCCGTGTCTTTGAAACGTTTCGGGGCGGGGAAGTAACAAGGTTTACAGTTAAAGTCCTGTTTTGAGAGATGAATTGTGCAGAATTTCGCAGACCGGCTTGACCAGGCCATCGAGAAGAAGAGCAGTTGTCTTGTAGTGGGCCTTGATCCTGTCCTTGAGCGCCTTCCGGGGGAGGTGCTTGCCGAGGTAGGAGTGCCGGCGCAGGGGGAGCCGGGATGGACGGCGCGCGCCGCTTCCGCCACAGGGCTCTTTTTGAGGGGGGTTATCGATTCAGTTGCTCCCCACGCGGTGGCGGTGAAGCCCAACGCCGGTTTTTTCGAGCGTTTTGGGGCTGTTGGTATGGATTGCCTGCGCGAGGTAAGTGAGCATGCCGCCAAGCAGGGGCTGCTGGTGATCTGTGACGCTAAGAGGGGAGATATCGGGCATACGGCAGCAGCTTACGCCGAATCAATCCTGGGTGAAACTCCAGACACCCTGGGGCCGGTAACGGATGCGGTGACGCTCAATCCTTACCTTGGAGAGGATTCTCTGCGCCCTTTTCTCGATAAATGTTCCACCGGCAAGGGTCTCTTTATCCTGGTCAGGACCTCGAATCCTTCAGGCTCTGATATCCAGGAGCTCCAGGTGGATGGAGAGCCTCTCTATCTCAAGGTTGCAAGACTGGTCGGTAAGTGGGGAGAAGATTTCAGGGGAGAGGGAGGACTGAACCCGGTAGGTGTCGTTGTTGGCGCAACCGCTCCCGGTCAGGCCGCAGCTGTTCGAAAAGAGCTTCCCGAGGCGTTCTTTCTCGTGCCGGGCTATGGGGCGCAGGGTGGCGGAGCGGAGGAACTGGCGCCCTTTTTCATCGAAGGGGGCAAGGGGGTTGTGGTTAATTCTTCACGATCGGTTCTCTATGCTTTTGACGGCCATGGAGGAGACTGGCGTGCGGCTGTAGCTGAGGCAGCCTCCAGGGCAAGAGAAGATCTTGAAGCCGTTCGCTCCTCCAGGGTCTGATCCGGTCTTATCCGCGTCCGGCTCTCTCAGTCCTTGCCGGTTGATTCTTCGGGTTTGTGGCCCTTGAGCTTCCAGTGCAGGAAGGCTTCGACAAAGGGAAGCAATTCACCATCGAGAACAGCCTGTACGTTCCCGGTCTCATGGCCGGTGCGTCGATCCTTGGCAAGGGTGTAGGGTTCAAGGACATAGCTCCTGATCTGGCTGCCGAAGGCGATGTCTCCTTTTTCACCGTACATTTCCTGCAGTTCCTCTTCTCGCTTGCTCTCCTCGAGGAGAATCATGCGCGATTTGAGAACCTTCATGGCTGTGGCCCTGTTCGCATGCTGGGAACGCTCATTCTGGCATTGGACGACAATCCCGCTGGGCTCGTGGGTAATGCGTACGGCCGAATCGGTAACGTTCACATGTTGACCACCCGCTCCTCCCGCCCTGTAAGTGTCGATTCGCAGGTCAGCTTCATTAATTTCGATTTCCGCATCCGGCATTTCGGGAATGACATTTACCGCAGCAAAAGACGTGTGCCGGCGGTTGCTGGCATCGAAAGGGGATTTTCTCACCAGTCGATGGACACCATTTTCCGAGCGGAGATACCCGTAGGCTGTGTCGCCCTTGACGTTGTAGGTAATGCTTTTGACCCCCGCCTCTTCCCCGTCGAGCCGGTCCACGAGGCTGACCTTGAAGCCCTGTTTTTCACAATACCGTTCCAGCATCCTGGAAAGTATGGAGGCCCAATCGCAGCTTTCCGTGCCGCCGGCGCCGGCATGGATAGAGAGAAAGGCATCGCAGGAATCGTGTTTTCCATTGAGGGTCGTCCTGAGCTCCACCTCATCGATCTGGCTCGCAATAGCCTTGTATTCGCGCTCCAGGTCCCCAATTGACGCGTTGTCGTCTTCCTCCTGGGCCATCCTGGAGAGCTCGAGGAGGTCTGTCGCGTTTTCAGAAAGCTCCTGCAATGGCACGACAACGCTACGAAGCGCCTTGAGCTGACGGATGACCTTCTGGGCTTTATCGTTGTTGTTCCAGAAGTCCGGGCTCGCCATGCGGCCCTCGAGTTCAGTAATCTCCTGCAGGCCTTTCTCTACCTCGACCGCGGCGCAGAGGGTTTCAAGGCGTTCCTGGAATTCTTCCAGCCGGCTGATCAACTCGCTGTATTCAATACTCATGGGTTCTCTTTCATCCATCCAGGCGCGCGATGGGTCTTTTCTTTGAAGAAGGGAGCTTACATTGGAAGCAAAGCTCCTTCAAGGTGTTGCAGAGCTTCTTACAAAATGTTAGGGTCCGGAAATTTTGAAGAGCAGGTGAACCTGTTCGCTACTGAAAATTCCCCTTCAGCTATTTATCTGAGAGTCCATGCCACGCCGCAATGATCTTGAGAGCGTATTGCTCATAGGATCCGGGCCCATCGTGATTGGCCAGGCCTGCGAGTTTGATTACTCCGGAACCCAGGCCTGTAAGGCCCTCAGGGATGATGGTTATCGAGTGATCCTGGTGAACTCGACCCCCGCCACCATCATGACGGATCCCGAGTTCAGTGACCGAACCTATATTGAGCCGCTGAATGTTGAAACCGTTGAGCGGATCATTGAGAAGGAGAAGCCCGATGCCATTCTCCCTACCCTGGGAGGCCAGACGGGGTTGAACCTGGCCAGTGATCTCTGGGAGGCCGGCGTGTTGCAGAAGCACGGAGTGAAGCTTCTTGGGGCGACCTACGAGGTCATCCAGAAGGCTGAGGATCGTGAGTCTTTCAAGGTCGCGATGGAAAAATGCGGCCTCGAGGTGCCCTGCAGCCATGTCGTCGGCAACATGGACGAGGCCAGCGCGGCTCGTGAAGAGCTCGGGCTGCCTATCGTTATCCGGCCAAGCTACACCCTCGGAGGCAAGGGAGGCGGAATCGCCTACGACGAGGAACAATTCACTGAGATGGTCGCGGGCGGCCTGCGCGCCAGCCCTATCGGCACGGTGCTCCTGGAGGAATCCATCGAGGGCTGGAAGGAGTTCGAACTCGAGCTGATGAGGGACAACAATGACAATGTTGTCATTATCTGTTCGATAGAGAACTTCGATGCGATGGGCGTTCATACCGGCGACAGCATCACGGTAGCCCCGGCCCAGACTCTCACCGACAAGGAATACCAGGTGATGCGCAACGCGGCGATCGCCGTAATTCGTGAGATCGGCGTGGAGACCGGAGGCTCGAACATTCAGTTCGCGACCCATCCCGAAACGGGGAGGATGGTGGTTATTGAGATGAACCCCCGGGTCTCCCGGAGCTCGGCCCTGGCCTCCAAGGCGACGGGCTTCCCCATCGCCAAGATCGCTACCAAGCTCGCCATGGGCTATACCCTGGATGAGATCTCGAACGATATTACGGAAAAAACGCCGGCCTGCTTTGAGCCGTCGATCGATTATTGCGTGGTCAAGATTCCGCGCTTCGATTTCGTCAAGTTTCCCGACACCGACCCTACCTTGACGACCAGGATGAAGTCGGTGGGGGAGGTGATGGCCATTGGCCGAACCTTCAAGGAGTCCCTGCAGAAAGCCCTTCGATCGATGGAGGAGAAACTGTCGGGTCTCGGGATGGGGGTGACGAAGCTCGAGGATCTCTCGATTGACGAGCTGAAGAAAAACATCAGGACTCCACATGGAAGACGGATGCTGAACGTCTACGAGGGGCTCAGGCGGGGGCTCACCGTGGACGAGATCTATAAGCTCACCGGCATTGACCCGTGGTTCCTCGACAACCTCCTGCAATTATCTGAGAGCGAGGACCGCCTGGCCTCCTGCGAGAGCCTGGAGGTGGCAAATGCGGAGACTCTCCTCGAAGCCAAGCAGCTGGGATATTCCGATGTTCAGCTGGCCACCTGCTGGAAGACCGATGAGATGGCCGTTCGCGAGGCTCGCAAGGCGGCCGGGGTTGAGGCCACCTTCAAGCTGGTCGATACCTGCGCGGCAGAATTCGAGGCCTCGACGCCTTATTATTATTCGACCTACGAATCCGAAGATGAGTGCCGGGTGAGTGACAAGCGGAAGGCCATGATCCTGGGAGGCGGACCGAACAGGATTGGGCAGGGGATTGAATTTGATTATTGCTGTGTTCACGCGGCCTTCTCTCTCAAGGAAGACGGGTGGGAGACCATCATGGTCAACTCCAACCCGGAGACGGTTTCAACTGATTACGACACCTCCGACAAGCTCTACTTTGAGCCCCTCACCCTCGAGAATGTCCTGAATATCTACGATAAGGAACGTCCGGATGGCGTTATTCTCCAGCTTGGCGGCCAGACTCCGCTCAACCTGGCCGAGGGGCTGCAGGAGGCCGGCGTTCCGATCTTCGGGACCTCGCCGGAGGCCATCGCGTTAGCCGAGGATCGAGACCTCTTTCAGAAGCTCCTCACGGAGCTCGATCTGCGCCAGCCGGCCAACGGCATCTCTCTCTCTTACGAGGAGGCTCGCGAGTGCGCCAACAAGATCGGCTATCCAGTCCTTGTGAGGCCTTCCTTTGTCCTGGGAGGCCGGGCGATGGAGATCGTATGGGATGATCGGCAGCTCGAGAAGTACATGAGCTACGCCCTCGATGTGAATCCCGGCTTCCCCATCCTGGTGGATAAATTTCTCGACGAGGCGATCGAGGTCGATGTCGATTCCATCTGCGATGGAGAGCAGGTCGTCATCGGCGGAATCCTCGAGCATATCGAGGAATGCGGCGTTCACTCCGGCGATTCGAGCTGCACCCTTCCTCCCTATTCGCTCAGCGAGCAGGTTCTCCAGGAGATCCGCAAGATAACCAGGAAGCTTGGCAAGGCTCTCAAGGTGCGGGGTCTGATGAATTGCCAGTACGCGGTCAAGGGTGACCAGGTCTATATTATCGAGGTCAACCCCAGGGCCTCACGGACCATTCCCTTCGTATCGAAGACGATCGGGGTTCCCCTGGCCAAGCTGGCCGCCAAGGTTATGGTCGGCCAGAAGCTTTCAGACCTCGGCTTTGAACACGAGGTCCAGATCCGTCATATCGCGGTCAAGAAGTCGGTCTTTCCCTTTGACCGCTTTCCAGGTTCAGACATCATTCTCGGTCCCGAGATGAAATCTACCGGAGAGGCCATGGGTATTGATGACAGCTTCGGGATGAGCTTCGCCAAGGCCCACATGTCCGCTAACCAGGATCTTCCTCTCGAGGGAATGGTCTTCCTCAGCGTTATTGACCGGGACAAGAAATATATCGCCACGATCGCCCGAGAACTCCAGGAGCTCGGTTTTGAGCTGCTGGCAACCCCGGGGACCAAGAAAGCTCTCGATGTGGCAGGCCTTGAAGATGTCATCGAGCTTCCCAAGATCCAGACGGGAGAGCACCCGAATGTTCTCGATTACATGAACGAAGAGAAGGTCAAGCTGGTGATCAATACTCCCACCGGGCGGGGAGGGAAGCTTGACGAGGCGATCATCAGGGAAAACACCATCTCCATGAACGTTCCTTGTATCACCACCATCGCCGCCGCGCGGGCCGCGGTGGATGGGATTCGGGCCCTCAAGACTTCCGAATACGGGGTGCGTGCGATCCAGGATTACTTCCCGGGCTGACCGCGCCTGTCGCCTGTCTCAGGGATTTTTTTTCTTCTGGATCCACAGCAGCTCACCATCACTTGCCTTGATCGAGAGGCTCGTGACCAGCGGCTTCCCCGGGGCTGGCTTCCATTTTCCGGTTTTCTTGTCCATCCACTGGACTCCTGAGACCGGAGCCTTGAAGGTCAGCTCGGCCTTCTTTTCCTCTCCGACATGGCTGTTCACCACGAGGAGGTAGTCCTCTTT
>CAJWMA010000205.1 GCA_913042995.1 uncultured bacterium
GGCCGCCAACCCGGCCAGCTGATCCGTTCCTCTCGGAGTACGACCGGAATCAGCGGACACCTGCCATGACCGCACCCACAACCGCAGACACCCAGACCTTCCTTGATGCTTACGAGGCGAGGAAGCCGATGGATGGCCCCGAATGGTTGGCCGCCTTCCAGGAGGAGTCTATGGGGTCGTTTCGCGCAGCCGGCCTGCCGTTGCCCGGAAACGAGGAGTGGAAATACACGAACCTTGCAGGTCTTAGAAAAAGAGAATTTGACCTGCCAGGAGCGCAGCCTCAGCAGGTGACGGCCGCTGACCTGTCCGAACTGCTGATCTGCGAGCCCACCGGCTTTCTTGCCGTGTTCGTTAACGGAACCCTCAGCGAGGAACATTCAAGGCTCCCGGAGGCCGGCTCAGGGTTCGAGGTCGAGCCTCTCCCCGCCGCGATCGCGAGAGGTGCGGCCGGGCTCGAAGAGCTCGTCACCAGCGGAAAAACTTTTGGATTCGGGCCCTTTGCCGACCTCAATTCCGCGCTTTTTCACAGCGGTGCCTGCATCCATGTGGCCAGGGGGGTGGAGATCAAGGAGCCCCTCTACCTGCTCCACATCAACAACTCGCCGGATGGGTCACTCATGATGCATCCGCGTAACGTTGTCTGCCTGGAAGAAGGCGCTCGCCTCAACCTCATTGAGGACTATCTCGGGCTTGGTGATTCAGCCTATCTTTCCAACCCATTCACCCATTTCCAGGTCGCCCCCAATGCCGGGGTCGTTCACTACAGGCTCGTCAGGGAAGGGGAAGGCTCTTTTCACATCTCCAACCTGGGGGTCCGCCAGGGGAATGATTCCACCTTCGCTTCACACTCTTTCTGTCTTTCCGGGGGCGTTGTTCGCAACGATGTCGCGGCTTTTCTTGAGGGGGAGGGGGCCGAGTGCACCCTTAACGGCCTTACAGTCGGCCGCGGCGAGGAGCATGTAGACAACCACACCCGAATTATTCACTCCAGGCCGAACTGCAATAGCTGGGAGATGTACAAGGCCGTCCTTGCCGAAAAGGCCCACGGAGTCTTCAACGGGAAGATTTACGTTGCCCAGGATGCCCAGAAAACGGATGCGAAGCAGAGCAACCAGGCGTTGCTGCTGTCGGACACCGCGGTGATGGACTCTAAGCCTGAGCTGGAGATCTATGCGGATGATGTCAAGTGCACGCACGGCGCGACTGTCGGGCAGCTGAATGAAGATGGCCTGTTTTATCTCAGGTCTCGAGGCGTTGGCAAAGAAGCCGCTCGCGTGCTCCTGGTCTACGCCTTCGCCAGCGATCTTGTGTCCGGAATTGAGCATCCCGGGTTAAAGGCCGGGGTGGAGGCCTTGTTGTTTGAAAAATTGCCCGGCGATTGCGAGTCGGCTGGCGTTGCGATCGGAGCTGCCTGAAGATGTCGGAAATCGACGACAAAGAAAGACCCCTCGATGTGGAACGGCTCCGGGGAGATTTCCCCATCCTGTCGCAGGAGGTTAACGGAAAGCCCCTTGTTTATCTAGACAACGCCGCTACGACGCAAAAGCCAACCGCCGTAATCGACTCTATCTGCGATTACTACCGTGAGTACAACTCTAACATCCATCGAGGCGTTCACACTCTCAGCCAGAAAGCTACGGATGCCTACGAGAGGGCACGAGTGCGGACCATGGATTTTCTCGGCGCGGGGCGCCCCGAAGAAATCATTTTCGTTCGTGGGGCGACTGAAGGAATCAACCTGGTCTCCCAGGCCTATCTCCGGCCTCGGATCGAACCCGGGGACGAGATTGTCATCAGCACCCTCGAGCATCATTCCAATATCGTTCCCTGGCAGTTACTCAGAGAGCAGGCCGGCGCGGTTCTCAAGGTCGCCCCTGTCGATGATAATGGCGCCATTGACATCCAGGCCTACAAAGATCTTCTGGGCGAGCGAACTAAATTCGTATCTCTTGTTCATGTCTCCAACGCTCTTGGGACCATCAATCCCATCAGGGAAATGGTGGCCATGGCTCGGGAAAAAGAGATACCGGTTCTGGTGGATGGGGCGCAGGCCGCTGCTCATGGCCGGGTAGACATCGACAAGCTGGGATGCGATTTCTATACGATCTCCGGCCACAAGATGTATGGCCCCACAGGTATCGGCGCCCTCTATGGCAAGGCTCAGCTCCTGGAAGAAATGCCGCCCTACCATGGAGGTGGAGAAATGATTCTCTCCGTCACCTTCGACAAGACCGAATACAACCGGCTACCCTACAAGTTTGAGGCCGGGACCCCGGATATTGCCGGCGCCATTGGCCTGGGCGCCGCGCTGGAGTACATCGAGGAGGCCGGGATAGAGTCTATCGAGGCTCACGAAAAGAACCTTCTGGATTACGCTACTGCGGCCGTCTCTTCGATTGATGGCGTTGAGATCATCGGCCGAGCTCCTGCCAAAGCAGGGATACTCTCTTTTATTATCGATGGTGTCCACCCTCACGATGCCGGCACCATCCTGGACCAGCAAGGGGTAGCGGTAAGGGCAGGGCATCATTGCGCCCAACCTGTTCTCGAGCGGCTTGGAGTGCAGGCTACGGTCCGAGCCTCTTTCGCTCTCTACAACACCAGGGAAGAAATCGACCTTCTCGCTCAGGGTATTACCAAGGCGGTGGAGGTATTTGCCTGATGTCCGGACTTCGCGACCTCTACCAGGAATTGATTCTGGACCACGGCAAGTCCCCAAGAAACCATCGACCGATGGACGGCTGCACCCACCAGGCGAATGGCTTCAATCCGGTTTGTGGGGACAAGGTGAATCTTTATCTCTCCTGCGAGGATGGCCGGGTCACGGACGCCTCTTTCGAGGGGAACGGCTGCGCCATCTCAACGGCCTCCGCCTCCATGCTCACCCAGATGGTCAAAGGCAAGAGTGTCGAGGATATTTTCGAGTTGCGCAGAATGGTAGGGGCCATGCTTACGTCCTCCCCCGGAGAACACGACCAGGAGGAGATCGAAAAATTAGGGAAGCTGGCAGCCTTCTCCGGTGTCTGTGAATTTCCCGGCAGGGTAAAATGCGCGACCCTCGCGTGGCATACGCTTGATGCGGCCCTGAAAGATGACGAGAAAACCATTTCTACGGAGTGAAAAATTGGTATTCGAAGACAACGAAGCGCCAGAACCGGAAAGTCCTTCGGAGGATCTCCCCGGCCCGGAAGATCGTGAGCTGACTCCGCTCGAGGAGGATATTCGCCTGGTCCTGAAATCGGTTTACGACCCGGAGGTGCCCGTAGATATCTATGATCTGGGGCTTGTTTACAATTTCTGCGTGAATTGCGAAGGCAAGGTAGACGTCAAGATGACCCTGACCAGTCCGGCTTGCCCTGTTGCGGGGACTCTGCCCATAGAGGTCGAATCCAAGATCAAGGACATCGATGGAGTCACCCAGTGCAATGTAGACCTCGTCTGGGATCCTCCCTGGAATCCTGGCATGATGACCGAAGCCGCAAAGCTGAAGCTCAACCTTTGAACCGGTCGTCAACCGTTCTTCGGCAGTGGAGAGTGCGCGCCTTGCGGCGGGGAGGCGCGGTTCAGCCCTGAAGCCCTGCCAGGCTCTTGGCGATAGCTGATTTCTGTCGAGCTATGTTATTGCGCTGGAAGAGATGGTTCTTCTGGGCCTTGTCGAGGCTCGATGTCAACTGTCTGAACGCTGACTCGGCGCCGGCCTTGTCCTGGCTCTCAACCAGGGCGTTGAATTTCTTGGTAAGTGTCCGAATTTCGCTTTTGGCGCTCTTGTTACGGAGGCAGCTTTTTTCGTTCTGCCTGATCCGTTTCTTGGCCTGAAGGCTATTTGCCATGAGGGTGTTCCTGTAAACGTCTTAAATCGTGTAAGCCCCGGATAGTACTTTGAAGAGCGGTCGGCATAAACAAAAAAATTACTTCCGGAAATCCATAAACGAATGAGTTCCGGGCAAGGGGTTATTCAGCCTGCTTTTTCTGCATGAGACCGTCAACGCGTGTTGAGACGTCCCTGAAGCCAATATCCGTCGCCATGATGATCTGGTATTGCTCCAGGGCGTCATCGTATTCACCGTTGTCTTCGGCAGCGGTGGCCAGGTTGTAGCGGATATCTTTGGCGATATCGCTATCAGGGTCAGCTACCCCTTTGAGGGCCTCCTGGTACTGCGTTATAGCGATGGCATGAACATTTTTCTTCTGGAAACATTTCCCCATATTGTTCTGAGCTCTGACCTTGAACTTGGGGTCCTTGACGGCTTTCTGGAACTGCTCGATTGCCTGATCGTGACTTCCGCCCTGCATCAGCAATTCACCGTATACCAGCTTGAGCTCATAGTCCGTCGGGTGCGCCAGAACCTTGCGTTCATATTCGCCGGTCTTGAACTCGATGGCCTTGGCCTCGGCCTCTTCAAGTTTCACTTTCGCGGAGCCGAGCTCATCTTCAGATCCGCCGCCTTCTTCAAGCTTGCTTACTTGTTCTTTGAGCTCAGCGACCCCTTCGTCGAGGATGGATTCCTCGAGAGACCCGATCCTGTCGATGGCGAAAAGGTCCTGCGGGTTGACTTCGATAGCTTTTTTATAGGCCGCCTTGGCATGCTTCCACTTCCTGAGGTCTTGATAGAGCCCGCCAAGTTCACGCCAGAGCCTTGAATTGGTAGGGTCCGCGCGCAGGTCCTCCTTCTTGAAGCGTATGGCCTCAACGCGATCTTCGTCCGTCCTGAGGACCTTGGCTTTCTGCTCGAGGTCCGCGGACTCCTCTTCACTCTTCAGCATCGATCTGAAGGAGTCATCCCCGGTCTCCGATTTTTTCTCTTCAACGGCGTCGACCATCGTGGCTGCGGACAGATCCCGAACCGCCTTGCCGGCCTCCTTGTCTTCCGGCCGGTACATTTTCAGTTTCTCCCACGCCTCAATCGCCTTCTTCGGCTCGCCTTCTCCTCTCCAGAGGCTCCCCAGCTTCCTGTAGCTTTCCACGTGGGTCTTGTCGATATCCGTCAAGTCGGAAAGGATAGCGATCGCGCTTTGGGGCGCTTCAATGTTCTCGAGCAGCTCGGCGAGGTCGAAAAGGAGTTGGGTGTTGTGGGGCTGGATCTTGAGGATGTTCTCTATCTCCAGGATAGCCTCATCCCACTTCTTCTGGACCTTGAGCTTCTTCAGATTGGCGATTTTGCCGGCCGATTTAAGTTTGGCGCCTACTCCGCCGGCTGGGTTTCCTCCATTGCTTTCAACCAGCTGAGCTTCGATCCGATGCAGCGTCTGGCGTTCGTCAGAGGCCTTGGGGTTTACGGTAAGCCCCTGAAGGTAGAGCTCGATGGAATACTCGAGATTCCCTTTTCGGGCGGCCTGCTCGGCTCGCTGAAATATGTCTTTTGCAGTATTCACGAAGATAAGTCCTTAAAGGAAACCATATCGACCAGGAAATCTTCTGATCGACTCAAAGGCAACTTTCTCCACCCCGCAGACCCATTCAAGCCGCCCGGAAACCTTGGCCAGGAGGCACAGAGGGAGACCCGGCACAGATAGCCTGGAGACGGGGAGGGTAATCAAAGAAAGATACCACCTAGCAGCGTCTAAAGCAATTATACCAGCGAAGGTCAGACAGCCCAAATACGGCCTTTTACGGTTCCTGGCTCCATTGACTGAATTTTTGACATACGGACACTAACTGTATCCTTACACCGGTAATACCCCAGAGCAAGCATGGCCGCGCAAGCAAGCCGACCGTGGGTCGGCAGCCTAATAGGGGAGCTCACCGTGGCTGGTTTCATAGTCCGGGGTATCGACCATTGCAATCGCATCCCAGGGGCAGCCATCCAGAAATGTCCCCGCAGGCCCCTTGGTTGTACATTTGCGACAGCCAATACACTTGAGGGGATCGACCTCGATGACGCCAAAGGTTGGCGCGCCGGGGTTTTGAACGAGAATCATGCATTCATCGACGGGGCAGTAGGTCTGACAAACTGGCGAGCCGGCGCACCCGGTGCATGATTCAGTAATATACGCGATGACCTTGGGCTTTTTTTTGCGCCTCTTGGGCTCTGCCGTCGCCATTGTGAAACCTCTCCGAGTCGTTGCCTTCGACTGATGCCATCACCAGTCGCCGGTATTCTAACGATCCTGCCGTCCGGTGACTATTGCATTTTAATTTTGCGGCCCCGCCTCTCTTGGAGGCAATTAGCGCGCCTGTAAGAGTCCGGGAAGGTCGAGGAATGAGCCGAGCAGGTAATCAGGCGGGTAATTTTCAAAATCTCCAGGCCGGAATCCGAACTGAACCCCCGCCACTTTACACCCGCAGTTGCGAGCCGTAAGGACATCTACGCTGGTATCTCCAACAAGGAGGGTTCGCTCCGGGGTGGTCTTTGATTCTTTAATTAGGCTGAGGATTGCCGCGGGGTTTGGCTTTCTGCCAAGAGCGCCATCGCCGCCAATCACGCTCTCGAAATGAGAGCTGAGGGAAAGCTTGTCCAGAATCTTCAGCGTTGGCTCGATGGGCTTGTTGGTCAGGACGCAGAGGCGGGCGGGAGCGAGCATCGGCAAGACCTCGATCGCCCCGGGATAGCATTCTGCGTGGTCGGTGCAGTGGCCCAGGTAATGTTCAAGAAACCCGGCAAGAACCTTCTGGCAGGTTTCATCTGAAAAGCCCGCCCCGATGGAACGCTGTACGAGCTTCAGGGCCCCATCTCCCACAAATC